>DUKF01000209.1 GCA_013329455.1 Methanotrichaceae archaeon
GCCGGCTACGTCGAGATCAAGAACAAGAGGTACGAGCAGTTCGCGGTGGAGCTTGGAAAGAACGTCGACTACCTGGTGGTCGTCGGAACCGACTGGAAGGTGATCCCCCTCGAGAACATGATCGCAGGCCTACAGGGCGAAAAAGTCAAGATAATAAGCGGTGTCAAGACCGCCGAGGAGGCCGACGTCGACCTCGCCACCTTGGAGAAGGGAGCCGACGGGATCCTTCTCGACACATCGGACCTCTCGGAGATCAAGAGGGTTCAAAAGGCGGCGGAGAAGGCCGGGATGGCGAAGCTCGATCTGGTCTCCGCCAAGATCACAGATATCAGGCCCGTCGGGATGGGAGATCGGGTCTGCGTCGACACATGCACCATGATGAGTCCGGGTGAGGGGATGCTCGTCGGGTCCCAGTCGAAGGCCGCTTTCCTGGTCCACAGCGAGTCCGAGGAGAGCTCTTACGTCGCAGCACGCCCCTTCAGGGTCAACGCGGGAGCCGTCCACGCCTACGTCAAGGTCGGTGACAAAACCAGGTACCTCTCGGAGCTGAAGGCCGGCGACGAGGTCACGATCGTCGATAAGGAGGGCGAAACCCAGACCGCCATCATCGGCAGGGTGAAGATCGAGAAGAGACCTCTGATGCTGATCGAGGCCGAGGTGGACGGCGAGAAGATGAGCACCCTTCTCCAGAACGCCGAGACGATCAAGCTGGTCGGCGAGGACGGGGTGCCAAAGTCGGTCACTGACCTCGAGGTGGGGGACAAGGTCCTGGTCCACTTCGAGGGGAAGGCCCGCCACTTCGGAATGAGCATCGAGGAGAGCATCCTCGAGAGATGAGCCTCTCGGGAACGGCGAGGAGCTCGGAGGCGGAATCGATATCGATATCATGGAAATGGTGACCCCGAAGATGGATAACAGGAATCTCGATAGGAGGAAGCTCGTTTTCGAAACTCTGGAGATCGAGGCCCCGGCGGTGGTGGCCGCCTTGAGCGGAGAAGAGGCGGTCAGAAACGCCGGTGTTGCGGAACGTCTCGGAGCAGACCTGGTAGAGGTGAGGCTCGACCTCCTCCCCAAAGATCCCATAAGGATCATCAGAGAGGTGCGAGAGGCGACGTCCCTACCCATAATCGCCACTAACAGGATGACCCAGGAGGGCGGCCAGTTCCATGGAAGCGAGTCCGAGAGGATCGAGATCCTGGCGGAGGCCTCGACCTTGGCGGATCTTGTGGACGTGGAGCTCCGGGCCGAGGGGCGCGACCGTCTGATGGAGATCGCAGAAAGGCCAGTGATAATTTCCTATCACGACTTCGAAGGGATGCCCCCTCTTGAAGAGCTCAGATCAATGCTGGAGGAGATCTTCGAGGCCGGAGCCGAGATCGCAAAGCTCGCCCTGACCCCCGCCTCCCTGGAAGATTGCCTCGATCTTCTGAAGCTCCTTTCGGAGACGGAGGGCCCTCTCTCTTTGATGGGGATGGGGAATGTTGGGAAGCACCTTCGGGCGGTGGCCCCGATATACGGCTCGGTCCTAACTTACGGCTACATCGGAAGCGCAACCGCTCCCGGCCAGATATCGGTGAAAGCTCTCAGAGAGGTTCTGGACGTGCTTATGGGCGAAAATCGTTAAAATCCCACCAGAGCCGCCGATCCCGATCGGAGCTTTTTTCCTTTTGGGGTTGAACGCGGCTGGGCGGGGTTCACCAGATCCGTTGGTGTTGCTATCCCTTTTTTGTAAAATATTTGCCCAAAATCCGATCCTATTTCTCACTAAATCATCAGAAATCTTGACCGTCTTTTTGTAAAATGATTGTTCCTGATCACATCTTCTGTCCAGCGCCTGAGATGAAATGTGAGTCATTTCTTTGTAAAATGTTTCTTATCAATTTGAACTTTCAACCATGTGTAAGTCATATTTGGTCGATTTAAATGCTAAGATGTCCTGACATAAGATGACATAGAACCCACAAGGTTTATATCAAGCAATTGACCTGGTATACCGCGCGGATATTTGTCAGAGAGAGGTGAGAAGATGGATAAGATGGAAGGCAGTTTTGCCGTCGAGGACATGCAGAATGTCCAGATCAACATCGGCGAGATCGTGAAGGAGGCGGAGGAGTGGGACCAACCCATGGGCCCGTCCCCCTGTCCGAGCATCGCCACGCTTAGGGACTGGGATTTCAAGCTCATAAACAGGTACAGAGTATTTTACTCCCCCATCTGTGACCGGTGCACCCTCTGTACCTACGGTCCCTGCGATCTGACCGGAGACAAAAGGGGTGCCTGCGGCATAGACCAGGCAGCTCAGCAGGGCAGGATCGTCCTCCTGGCGGTTCTCATTGGCTGCACAGCCCACTGTGCTCACGGCCGCCACCTCTACCACTGGACTCTGGAAAAGTTTGGAGATATGCCCTTCAAGATGGGCGACGAGATCCTGGTGGACGCACCTCTTACGAGGACCGTAACAGGAATGAAGCCAAAAACTCTCAAAGAGTTCGGTCCAGTCCTCAGCTACATCGAAGAGGAGGTCGCGCAGCTTCTGGCCTGTTGCCACACCGGTCAGGAAGGAAACTACAGGGACTTCGAGTCGAAGGCCCTCCACGCTGGGATGCTCGACTCCCTGGGCAAAGAGGTCTCGGATATGATCCAGATCATCGCCTACGACATGCCGAGAGGCGACGAGGACGCTCCCCTGATAGAGTGCGGCATGGGAACCCTCGACAAGGACAAGGCGATCTTGATCACCTACGGCCACAACCTGGCGGGCTCTGCAGAGGCTATGTTCTACACCGAGGACAATGACCTCTGGGGCAAGGTCGACATCGGCGGCGTATGCTGCACCGCCATCGACAACACCAGGATCGGCGAGGGTCTCGGCTACCCTGAAATTATTAGAGATAAATACAGGATGGTTGGGGCCAAGGGCAAGGTCGCAGGAGCCATGGGATGGTGGAGGAAGATGGTCGAGGCCGACGTCATGGACTGCGTCATGGTCGACGAACAGTGCATCTTCACCAACGCCCTCCAGGAGTGCCAAGAGAAGAAGGTGCCCCTGATCGCCACCAACGAGAAGATCATGCTCGGCCTGCCCGACAGGACGAACGATCCCGTCGACGAGATCGTCGACGATCTGGTGAACTTCAGGATGCCCGGCGTCGTCGTCCTCGATCCGATCAAGGCCGGTGAGGTCGGCGTAAAGACGGCGATCGCCGTCAAGCCGAAGCGTGCTGATGAGCGGAAGAAGGCTTTCATCACCGAGGAGGAGTTCAAGAAGTACGCCGAGTCCTGTACCTACTGCCACACCTGTCAGTTCGTCTGCCCGCCCCACATCAAGATAGGCGACGTGGTCCAGGAGGCTTCCAAGGGCAACCTCGAGCCCCTCAGCTCAACCTATGAGATCTGTGTGGGATGCCGAAGGTGTGAAGGTGTTTGTCCCCAGGATATACCGATCCTCAGCCTCTACGCCTATGCCAACCAGGAGTACATAAAAAACCAGAAGTTCAAGATGAGGGCCGGAAGAGGTCCCGTCAAGGACACGGAGATCAGGCGTGTTGGAGCGCCACTGGTTCTTGGAACGATCCCGGGCGTCATCGCCATCATCGGATGCGCAAACTACCCGAACGGGACGAAGGAGTGCTACGACATCGCCCGCGAGTTCGTCGACAGAGGGTTCATCGTAACCACCACCGGCTGCATGGCGATGGACATGTCCCTCTACACCGACGAGGACGGCAAGACGATCTGGGAGCAGTTCCCTGGCGGCTTCGATGGCAGAAACATCTGCAACATCGGTAGCTGTGTCTCCAACGCCCACATCCACGGAGCTGCCATCAAAGTGGCGACGATCTTCGCCGGCAGGAACGAGAGAGGCAACTACGACGACATCGCCGACTACATCCTGAGCAAGGTCGGAGCCTGCGGCGTCGCCTGGGGTGCCATGTCTCAGAAGGCAGCCTCCATCGCCACCGGGTTCAACAGGCTTGGAGTTCCTGCGGTCGTCCAGCCTCACAGCGTCATGTACCGCCGTGCATTCCTCGGCAGGACTGACAAGAAGGAGGACTGGGAGATCATCGACGCTAGAGACGGCTCCAAGGTCTACTGCGAGCCAGCGCCAGAGCACCTCCTCTACGTCGCCGAGACGAAGGAAGAGGCGATGCTGATGATGGCCAAGCTCTGCTTCAGACCCAGCGACAACAGCCAGGGCAGGATGATCAAGCTGACTCACTACTGCGACATATCGATGAAGTACTTCGGCTGCATGCCCCCAGACTGGCCGATCTACGTCCGGCACGGCTCAGACCTTCCCCTCAAGTGGAAGGAAAATATGATGAAGGAGCTGGAATCGAAGTACGGCTGGGAGATCGACTGGAAGAGGAAGGCGATCCTCAGCGGTCCCATCAGAAAGGTGGACGTCAGCTTCGACCCCACGAACATCGAGAGGAAGATCAGGGTTAAGAAGTGAGGAGGCGATAGAAATGGCAGTCGACACTACCAAGAATGCGGTTCCCTTTGAGATGGCCCAGATTCCAGGGCCGGAGATGGCCAAGGCCTATAACACCAAGGTCATAGGTGCCATCATAAAGAAGGCGAAGAGACCTCTTCTCGTCGTTGGCGCAGAGTTCTTCGAGGACCCCGTGATGTTCGACAAGGCGATCGAGATCGGAAAGACTGGAGTTCCGATCGCGGCAACCGCCCATTCCATCAAGGGCTTCGTCGAGAGGGACTACACCGATAACGTGACGATGATCGGCCTTCACCCGCTGACCAACTACCTGCGGTTCAAGGACTGGCAGGGTCTGGACGGCAAAGGCCAGTACGACGTCGTGATCTTCACTGGTATCTTCTACAAGTTCGCCAGCGCCATGTTCTCTGCGCTCAAGAACTTCAACAGGGATATCAAGAGGGTCTCGATCGACAGATATTACCACGTCAACGCCGACATGACCTTCGGAAACCTGGCATTCGATCCAGAGAAGTACCACGAGGC
>DUKF01000190.1 GCA_013329455.1 Methanotrichaceae archaeon
CACCTCACCCTCCAGTGGAGCCGCGTCATCCCCACCAACTACCAGCTCGTCCCCGCCGTCGTGGACCTTAAACAGAGCAACAGGGTCAGGATGATGATCGTCGACGATGTTGGCCTCGGAAAGACTATTGAGGCAGGTCTGAAGGGAGCTGCCTCCGTAATTTGAACGATGAAGCGATATTATTGAAATCGTCTCCAACATGGGGTGTGTCGCCCGTAAAAACTTTAGATCTTCCTCCGTAGTTTATATCCTGGTACAATATTACCAAATAGCCAGATGGAACCTTCAATGAAGATGTAATATTATCGAAATCGTTTCCAACATAGGGGGTGTCGCCCGCAAAAACTTTAGATCCTCCTCCGTAGTTGATATCCTGATACAATGTCACGAGGGGCGCGCTGCTGATCGGCACCAATTTTAACGCTGAAGCGATATCGTCGAAATCGTCTCCAACATAGGGTGTGTTGCCCATAAAGGTCCTAATAGCGCCAGTGTAGTGGTCATCTTGGAACAATATTACACAATAATCATCTTGAATCATCAGCGAAGATGTAATATCGTTGAAATCCGATCCAACCCAGTCTGTGTCAGCCGTAAAGGTCTTAGATCTGCCTCCCCAGTAGCTATCCTCGTATAATGTTATCCATCCCGTGTCAATGGGCATTTGATATTCGGTGTCCTTATCACAGCATCCCCAAATATGTCGGCAAAAGAAGCCGCAATCACATTCGCAGCAAGCACATCCAATCGAGAACGTAATGCCGATCTCTAAAGCGACGCATCCAATAAATGTAGCAATTCCAGCAACGGGGGTGCCAGCGGCTCCCGCTGTTATGCCCGCGTACCCACAACTAGTTAATACTATGGCTACTATACCTGCCGGAGAATTATCCTCGAGATAATTTAGTACGCAAGGCCACCAGCTATGTGCCTTTTTTACTTCTACTATTCCATTTGATTCCTCTACGGCATATTCTTCCATTTTATTTNNGCGGGGTGCGCTGTTTGACTTAAATCTCCGTCTGGAGCGATGAGAACGAATGAATAGACCCACCTTTCTTCGCCTAAAACTAATTCTGCTTCAGCTATAGCGGCTGTATCATTGGATCCTTCTTTTTTGTAATCATTGATTTTAAGTATAGAGACTGCCTCTTGGTCTACACCGTTTTCATTTTTGATTTTGATTGTATCTTTCTGGCCAAAGGTATTATTTTCTGGCTTTGTTTTTGCTTGAGAAAAGCCTTTTTGCTTGAGAAAAGAGTCTAACGCTTTAATCTTCTTATCAGTTTTTTTCTTTTCGTCGAATTCTTTCACTATATCTTCGCCTTTTATCTTTTCAGATTTTACAAGTTTGGGCTTATCACTGTCGATAGGAGTTCCGAGTTCAGTATTCTCTAATGTTATATCTTCAGCAGGAGCTCGAGGTATGGGATCGCAACATCCCGCCGCAGCAACTAAATTGCTTAGGGTCAAGCTGTAAATTATCAAAACAACGATTAAACTTCTTAAGCCTAACCTCATCAAATCTTCCTCCTCATGTTCATAGGACTGATTTGGTTTAGATCTTATGTGCAATAAATTTATCCCTCAGATAATTTATTAGGATTATCATTTTGGTATTACCCCATATTCCGGATTTACGCCCCCATGCCATAATATTTTTCGCATTCACTTCCAAGAAGTCTGATCAGAATCATGAGGGAGTCGTTGAGATTGGCGATCTCTCTGTGGACATCCTTCCCGATTTCGACTATCACTTCCGCCACACCTTAAAAAAGGGAGGATTTCGAAAAACCTAAACAATGGTTAACTATATATATTAATAATACTATATTTTAGACCATGAGAACCCTTATAGACTTTTCCATCATGCACGAATATAACAAGAACGTTTTGCCACGTGGTGATAAGCTATTATCCATAGCAGGACTGATTGCCTGGAAACGATTTTCGCCTATAGGTGATGGCCTATACAAAAACAAAACCGAACGAGGAGGCAGACCTAATATCGACATTATTATAATGATAAAACTTCTCGTGCTTCAAGAGATGTTCGGTCTCTCGGACCCGCAGTTAGAGCTTCAGGTAGCGGACAGAATTTCTTTTCGAGTCTTCTTGGGGGCGACTGAGACAATTCCTGATTATACTACAGTTTGGCTGTTTCGTAAGAGGTTGAAGGAATCCGGCAAGTACAATGACATCTGGGATGAGTTCATAAACCAGCTTCGGGCTAAAGGGTACGAAGTTCAGACAGGTGTGATTCAAGATGCCTCGTTCATAACGTCTGATCCAGGTCACGCGAAGAAAGATGTCCCTCGTGGAGATGAAGCCAAGACGAGGAGAAGCAAGGACGGTACTTGGGCGACAAAGGGGAAGAAATCCAATTTCGGTTACAAGGCCCATGTAAAAGTCGACACCGAACACCAGTTCATCTGGGCAGTCAATACTACCACCGCATCCGTTCACGACAGTAGAGTAGATTTGGCTGAAGTGGGTGAAGTTCGATATGGAGACAAAGCCTATTCCGGAGCCAAAACCAAAGGATATGATGCATCGATGAAGAGGGCAGCCAGAGGACATCCACTCGGCATTTCCGATATCTTGCGAAACGAGAGGATCAGTAAGAAGCGATCTCCAGTTGAAAGATGTTTCAGTGTCATAAAGACTTTATTCAGGTCGGGTCATGTCATGGTCACAACAGTAGAAAATGCAGCGATAAAGGTGATGTTCAAAGCTATTGGTTATAATTTATATAATCTCCACGGTCTTTCTAACAAAGAGGTGGTTTGGCGTTAGCTGTCGAAATAATCCAGAAAAGTATTAAGAATAGAGGGCAAAACAGCAAAAATTAGTCGTAATTTGGAGAAAATACCGGCGTATAGAACGTTCAGATCGAAAATGTTGAGGTAAAGTCCTTCACAGAACGCCAATTGCAGGATAATCGAAGTCCTCTAGTGTTTTTGGGAGATAATCTGGAATAACATCGGATTTTCTAAACCCCCAGTTGCGGTATATGAGCTAGGTAGCTTTCGCGAAGCTCTTTCCTGTCGATGTGGTTGTAGACATCGATTGCCTCTCTCCTCACATCACCCCGCAACTCCTTCACGAAGTCTCGTGACATGCCACTCCTGATAAGGTGGGTGACGAACCAATGACGACAGCAGTGAGGTGTGAACTTATCCTCAAGCCTGCTCGAATTGGCATCATGTAACCCTACTCTCGCAGCATGCTTCCGAGTCAATTTTCCTACACTTTTTGTTGAGATCCTATCTCCATACTTTGTTATGAATAACGCATTTTTATCAGATCCAGGGCGACTCATTCTGGCTGCTATCCATCTGCTCAGAACAGCAAGAGCTTCATTATCTATATACAAAACTCGGTTAGATCGCTTTTTGGTGTGCTTGAGTGTTATCTCTCCCTTACTTAGATCGACATCATTAACGTCCAAACTTACAAGCTCCCCCACGCGCATGCCGGTTTTGAAAAGCAAGACGAGGATGCATTTGTCCCGGCTATCCAGTATAGAGTTTACAAGTCGTGCAGCATCTTCGACGCTAATCAATTTCCTGATTTCGGAGTCACTATTTTTCTTGTATCTGCTTAGATAATATTTGCGAAAGGGAAGTATGGGGTTGTATTCAACAATTTTTTTCATTACTAGAAATTCATAAAATGCACTTAAGCACGTGAAAATACGATCTAGGGTCGTTGACTTCAGATCCCTTTTCTTTAGATGTACCAAAAATGATTCAAGATCCTCGGTTGTAACCTCAATGGGGCTACTCCCTCTGGCTTCTAAAAAAGCACAGAACTCTTTTGCCCTATATATATAATCTATGTTGTAGGAAACGTCGCGAAGTATTAAACCTTCATGAAATCTCTGAACAAGATCGCTTGATGTAAATTTGCAGTCCACTGATTTAGCTTTCATCTCATCCACCTCCAACCCAAAGCCGTCTCTTCCACTAGACCAAAGCGCCGAAGAGATTCTAGTTGGTTATTTACAAGTTTTACTGCTTCAGTTTCCCTTGGATCGATGCCTAGCTCTTTGAGAATTGAATAGCCGTCTACGGCCTTTCCGCGCTTGAGAATCTCGATAAGATCTTCATCATGCTGCCTAGTTCCAGAGGTGGGATCGGTTTCTGCAAAACCCGCGTGACGGTATTCATAAACCTCTGCCTTAAGCTTCTCCACCAGCAAATTCTTCTCCGCAAGATTGCTGCTAAGCTCATACATCTTATCTTTGGCTTCAGCGAGTTCCTTGACCAAATCATATCGATAGGCTTGGTCATCTTGTGTTCGAAACTTTTCAACGGCTTCAAAAACGTACTTTGATAATGTAAGGCCGGATTTCTTCGCATCTTCTTCCCATTGCTCTTTTATCTTCGCGGAAGGAAGATATACATTGATGTATCTCTCTTTTAGACTTGGAGCTACCATGCAACTTAGTACGCATCGAAGGTATTTAAATTTTACCGGTATAAGGTTCCATGCCCTACTCGGCGGTCAACCACATCGGAAAGATCGTCCGGGGACTCGACATATTTCCTGGGGTCGAGGAGGGCGATCGGATCGTCTTGAGGAGGGGCGAGCCGTGAGGGTGAGCAGCGGGGTCGCGGCCGGGCGGGAGCTGTATTTTGATCAAAGGAACTTTAAGAGTAAAGATGGAAGATATCATCTGAGTCGAGTATAATCTGAGGTGAAAAGTATGTCAAAGGTGCTGGTAGTTTATCATTCAAGAAGCGGGAACACCGCCAAAATGGCAGAGGCCGTCGCGGAGGGGGCAAAGAACAGTGGGGCAGATGTGGTTTTGAAAGAGGTCGACGAGGCCACTTTGGAGGACCTGACAGCAGCTGACGGCGTCGTCTTCGGGGCTCCCACCTACTTTGGAACCCTCTCCGGCGAGATGAAGAGCTTCATCGACAAATCGGTCAGAATCCGGGGCAAACTTGAGAACAAGGTCGGCGCGGCCTTCACATCTTCGGGAAGCCTCTCGGGCGGAAACGAGACGACGTTGATCTCGATGATCGAGGCGATGCTGATCCACGGGATGATCATTGTCGCAGACCCCATCGAGACCGGTGGTCACTACGGCGCTGTCGCCGTCGGCGCTCCCGACGCCGAGGCGCTGAAGACCTGCACCAAGCTCGGCGAGCGGGTCGCAAAATTCGTGAAGCTCATCGCCTCGGCCTGAGCCGGGAAAGTTGTTTCGAGAGGTTCCGGCGCGGTTGGCGAGTGAAGTGGTGGCTGGGGTGGGGGAACGCCCTTCCCTCGCGAGGCCTTCTCCATCCCGGTTTTGCTGATTTGACCAATTTTTTCGATTTTGTCTCGTCGATTTGCGGATCGAATGAAAAATATCGAAGAACATCCAAAGGAGAAGATCATGACGCGCCCAATGGAAGATCTGCTGGAGACGGCGGAGAAGATAAGGTCGATGGAGATAAGGGGGGCTGCCCTCATCGGAAGAGAGGCCGCCTCGGCCCTGAAGGATTTCGCCCTCAGCCTTGAGACGTCCAGCCTCCAGGAGTTCAATGCCGAGGTCAGCCGTGCCGCCGAGATCCTGCTGAAGACTAGGCCCACCGCCGTATCCCTCTCCAACGCCATCAGGATGATGATGCGCTACAGTGGCGACGAAGTGGAATCGGCCAGAAGGTCCCTCGCCGAGAACGCTGACAATTTCGTGGACCGATCCCTGAAGGCTATAGAGCGGATCGGAGAGATCGGCAGCCGCAGGATTCGGGACGGCGACACGGTCCTCACCCACTGCAACTCCTCTGTCGCCCTCTCGATCATCAAAACCGCCCACGACTCGGGCAAGGATATCAGGGTCATCGCCACCGAGTCCCGGCCCCGATACCAGGGCCACCTGACGATAAAGATGCTGGACGGCTGGGGGATCGAGACGGAACTGGTCGTCGACTCGGCGGTGAGGACCGTAATCAACGAAGTCGACCAGGTGATCGTGGGCGCGGACGTGATAACCGCCAACGGCTCTCTTGTCAACAAGATCGGAACCGCCCAGATCGCCCTCTGTGCCCACGAGGCGAGGACCAGCTTCATGGTGGCAGCGGAGACCTACAAGTTCAGCCCCGACACCATAATGGGCGAGCTCGTCCCCATCGAGATGAGGGCGGCCGAAGAGGTCTACCCTGAGATCTCTGAATTGAAGAACGTCAGGGTGAGAAATCCCGCTTTCGACGTCACACCTCACCAGTACATCGACGTCATTTGCACCGAGGTCGGGGCGATCCCTCCCGAGATGAGCTATCTGATAATAAAGGAGATGTTGGGCTGGGAGATAGAGGGCCGAATTCAGTGACTTCTCCCTCTCCTGATCTTCCCTGATATCAGCAGGAGGCCTGCTGCGCCCAGGACAGCGCCGATCCCAAAGCCTGGCGTCTCTTCCTCCTCCCCGGATTCGGATTCCCTGTCAGCTCCCCCCACATCCCTAACGATAGGGCAAGGCGGATATTCCTCCACCGGTTCGGCCAAATCTACGCCCCCGGCCTGGTCAGCACCCTGGGCAGCATCATCGCTCACGATCACCTCTACCTCGGTCCATTCCGGCGGAGCGCCCGTGGCCACGATACCAACTTCAAAGGCGTAACTTCCCGGTGATACGTCTCCCGCCTCCACTTTGAGCTGACAGTCGAACTCAAGGATGGTTCCGGCGTCGACCCATTTGGTGCAGCGGGGGCCGACTATCGAGAGCCCCTCAGGTATATTCCTGAACTTTAGGCCCGCATAAGTGCTCTCGCTTCCCAGGTTTTGAACGGATACCGTGAAGCCTGCTTCGCCCTCAGGGCTCACGTAAACGGTCGGAACATCCACTATCTTGAAGAAGACTGACGCTTCGGCCTGGCCCGCCAGCAGCAGCACCACCAGCAAAACCGGCAAAACTCGTTTCATATCCTTTTATTAGCGGAACGTGATTAAAATCCTTTCGGACAAAGAGGCGGCCGACAAAATAATGGTGATCGAAAATATGGTTTCAATCAAAAAAAGTGTTCCATCAAAATAGGTTGAAAGTTGCGGTCGTCCCCATTGGGGAAATCGCAACCTCAGATCCCGAAGGGCGAATAGGGTATCGTGTCCTTTAATGTGACCACGTCAACCGGTTTTTTCCTGCCGTCCTCGGTGGTCTCGGCCGGTGCTGACTCCGTCATTGCGCTCTCTAGCGATGGCATCACCGCGGCAGCAACCGTTGTGGCGGCTGCGACAGGTACATCGGCGGGCTCGTATCCCGAGGTCTCGGGGCTGGTTAAAAAGCCCATGACGCTACCCTTGTTGACTTTCCCACTGCTATCGGACTGGACGAAGCTGCCGGTGAGTGTGTCCTCCATGGCGGTACCGGTGATCAGCGTCGAGACCAGGACGCCGTCCTGTAGGGAGAGCATCTCAAGCTCGACCTCGTCTTCGTATCCCAATCCTGAGACCACGGCGTTCCAGGGTTTCGGGGTCTCGGAGTTGGCGGCACCGAAGAGCAGATCATCTGACTGGTAGATGACCATCGAAATTTGGGCATCATCCATGTTCAGGATCCAGGTCCCTTCAAGGCCACTGGCCTCGGCGGACGCTGCCTCTTCTGAAGTTGCAACCTCCTCTGGGGCAGCCGTCTCGACATCAGAGGTTGTAGGTTCTGTCGGTTCGACAACCTCCATCGGCGCGATCTCGCTGTCGTTCATAGATACGTTTGAGTCTTCTGCTATGGAAAGTCCTGATATGAGGGTGATTGTGATGAATACAGATAGAGCAATACGTCTAAGGTTCAAGCTAACACCTCTGTCATTTAGTTTCCCACTCCGCTAATAGGCAGTTTTTTCACCCCACTGCCAAAGCCCAATTTCGGCTAACCATTAATAAGCTTTTCATAGCCTGAAAAACCCGGATTTCGGTTTTAAGAGCCCCCTGCGGCAGAATCGAGCTTCTCCAGCATATCGTCGGGTTCCGTTGTCGGCCGCTGGCAGACGCTTCCTTTGCAGATGTAGGCCGTCGCCTTACCGTCTACCATCTCGAGGTCCTTTGTGAACTCTGCGATCCTTCCGATCTCTGGGTCCTTTCCCGCTGGCTTGAGAAGAACCACCTTTCTCGGCAAGAACTTCGACCTCAATGCCTTCAGCATCTTTTGCGTCTCCGGGGATTCGATAGGTCCCGATATCACCACCTCTGACGTGGGTCCAAGGGCGAAGTCGAGGGCTGAAAGGAGGTGCAGGTGGGCTGCTGGAACTCCTCTCACCTGAGCCGCGAAGGCATCGAAAGCCTTTGAGGCGATCTCTTCGAGCTTCGAGTCACCTGTCATCCTCGCAAGCCTCAGGAGATCCAGGATGGCAACTGCGTTTCCGGAGGGAAGTGCTCCATCTTGGCCGTCCTTTTTGCGGAGGATCAGATCTTCGCCGTCCTCCGGCGTGAAGTAGAAGCCGCCACCTTCTTCGTCCCAGAACCTCCTCACCAGGTCGCGGCCGAGGTCCAGGGCAGCCCTGAGGTATTTTGTCCCGAAGCCCGCCTCGTAAAGCTCGATCAGACCCCAGATCAAAAAGGCGTAGTCGTCCAGGTTCGCGAGGATACCGGCAGAGCCCTCGCGGCAGCGGTGGAGGAGCCGTCCATCGCCATCCCTCATCTTTTCCAGGATGAAGTCGGCGGCCCGGGATGCGGCCTCCTCCAGCTCCTTTTTGTCGAGGACCTGAGCGCCTCGGGCGAGAGCCGCGATCATCAGGCCATTCCAGTCGGCGAGGATCTTGTCGTCCTTCTGAGGCCGGATCCGTTTTTCTCTCGCTGAAAATAGCTTCTTTCGCGCGGTTTCCAGCCTCTCTTTCAGGTCGAATTCTGAGATCCCAAGCTCTCGAGCCACTTCTACTGGGGACCTGTTTAAGTGAAGGACGTTCCTGCCAGTGAATCGGCCCGTCGCCTCCTCACTGAAGTTCCCTTCTTTCCTGACGTCGAAAACCCTGACCACCAGATCCGCTTCGTTCTCGTCGAGGACGGACCTCAACTCCTCCTCGGTCCAGAGATAGAACTTGCCTTCCTCGCCCTCGCTGTCGGCGTCCTCTGCAGAATAAAAACCACCTTCAGGAGCTGTCATGTCCCGAAGGACGTAGGCGAAGATCTCCTCGGCAATCCGACCGTACCTCTCATCGCCTGTGGCCTGGTTGGCCTCCAGGCAGGCGAGGGCGATCATCGCCTGGTCGTAGAGCATCTTCTCGAAGTGGGGAAGCAGCCACCCCGCATCGGTGGAGTAGCGGTGAAATCCGAAGCCCACGTGGTCGAAGATCCCGCCCCGCCTCATGGCGTTGAGGGTGATCTCCGTCATCTGTTGCCCACCCGCATCGCCTGTCCTCTTCCAGTGCCGGAGCAGGAAGAGGAACGTGTGAGACGAAGGGAACTTGGGCGCGCCTCCAAACCCGCCGTTCACGGCGTCGAAGCGGGCGACGAGGTTCTGATAAGCCGACTTGATGACCGACTCGTCCAGCCTCATCCCGGGGATTTCTGAGGGGGGCTTTTTGAGAGCGGACGTTATCTCTTCTGCCGAGTTGATGAGCTCGTCCCGTTGAGTCTTCCAGAGTAGCCTGATCCTGGGGACGAGGTCGAGCATCCCGATCCTACCGAACCTGCTTTCCTTTGGGATGTAGGTGGCAGCGAAGAATGGCTTCTTCTCCGGGGTCAGGATGACGTTCAGGGGCCAGCCCCCCCCTCCGGTCATGATCTGGGCGACGGTCATGTAGATCTGGTCGAGGTCGGGCCGCTCCTCCCGGTCCACCTTGATGCAAACGAAGGTGTCGTTCATAAGCTGGGCCACGTGCTCGTCCTCGAAGGACTCGTGGGCCATGACGTGGCACCAGTGGCAGGTGGAGTACCCTATCGAGAGGAAGATCGGCTTATCTTCTCTCTTCGCCTTGTTGAAGGCGTCCTCTCCCCAGGGCCACCAGTCCACGGGGTTATCTGCGTGCTGCAGAAGGTAGGGGCTCATCTCAAAGGCCAGTCGGTTCCTGTTTTTTCCCATCATCCTCACCCGATCAAGCTTCAGGTCTTCTCCAGTTCCCCGGCCGCGGGACTTTCATCGATCGCGTTCTTCTCTTTGGCCTCGTCCTTCTCGGAGGGGTCACCTTCGTTCCCGTCCCCCTCCTTCTCCTCTTGAGGTTCCGGTTTTTCGACCGGGACAAGTCCCCAGAGGACCTCTCCGGGCGTTCCCCACCGGCCAGCCTCGATCACCGTTCCGGGGTAGATGATGGTTCCAACGCCGGTCTTGACGCCCTCACCGACGATGGCGCCCAGTTTTCTCCTCTCGGTCTCGGCTTTCGTCCCGTTGACGTAAGATCGGATGGTTGAGCTGTCGTGGCGCCGGTTGGCGACGATGGTCCCGACGCCCAGGCTGCAGCCGGATCCGACGAGGCTGTCTCCGATGTAACAGAGGTGGGATATCTCAGTTCCCTCCATAATGGTGCTGTCCTCGATCACGACCCCGTTCCCGATCCGGACGTTGTCTCCTATCGATGTGTGGCCTTTGATGAAATTGTTCGGTCCGATATCGCACCCGTCCCCGATCACCACCGGCCCGGCCACATAAGAGCCTGACCTTATCACCGTATCCTTCCCGACGGCGATCTCACCGGAGAGGATCACGTTCGCCTCCACCTCGCCGAGGATTCCGCGGTAGTCGGGGGGCATAAGGGTCTCATTCGCTTTGAGGATGTCCCAGGGCAGGACGATCTCGATCCAGCTTTCCAGTTCAGCCACCCTGATCCGCTCACCGTCTGCCAAAAGAGACTTCAGGCCCGTCATCAGGTCTCTCTCTTGCTTTCCCCCGCCCTCTGATGCGGGAACCATTCTGAGAGCTTCGAAGATCTTTTTTTCAAGGAGGCATATCCCGGCGCAGACCAGGTTCGATAGCAAAGGTTTGCTCTTATCGGCCACCGATTTGAGATAGCCATCCTCGACCTCTAAGATCCAATCCTTGTCGGGGTCAGGGTCTTGGACCTTCACCGCCGCGACGACGGGACCCTCGTTCTCGATCACCCCTTTCAGGGAGTCTGCGTCGCAGAGGACGTCGCCGTTGAGGACGAGAAACCGATCCTCAGCCAGCCCCTCGGCCATCTCGAGGGCGTGGCCAGTCCCCTGCCTCTCCTCCTGAACGACGTACTCGATTGAAACTTCGAGATCGCTCCCGTCTCCGAAGTGATCCATCACTTTCTCTTTCTGGTAGCCCACGACGATGACGAACTTCTCGACCCCTGCCTCTTTTGCGCTTGCCACAAGGTGTTCGAGAAGGGGCTTTCCGCCGATGGGAAGCATCACTTTCGGACGGGACGAGGTGAGGGGCCTCATCCTTTCGCCCTCTCCTGCCGCGAGAACTATAGCCTGCATGAATATGACAACTCCTTTTATCCTCTTTAGCCCCTGGACCGAGATCGGGCGCTGGGCTGAAAAACTTCATCAGAATGTGGTGGAAGGGTTTCGATCAGAATAAAAAATTGTTGGGTGCCCTCCCACCCCAAAGCCTCAAGTCGCCCCGTCTCTCTCAATCCCCTTCGTATATCCTCAAAGCCTCTTCGACGCTGGCGTCCTCAACGGTGATGGCGTAGATGGCGTCGCACATCCTCGTCGCCTCCTCGAGGGATTTCTGGTGGATGTTCCTCCCGGTGGCGTTGCCCCCAGCGCCGCTCACGTGGATCTGGTCGTGAAGCTGCTGGAGGAAGAATTTCGGGTCGCGGCTTGCGCCGCCAGCGCAGACGACCTTCGTCCTGCCGGCGGCCGCCACCGCTTCCTTGAGGCCCTCCTCGGATTTCGCGCCCTCTTTTTTGGGGTAGTTGACCTTGACGAAGTCCGATCCGAGTGCCACGGCAACTCCGGTCGCTCCCGCGATCAGGTGAGGGTCCTTCTCATCTTTGACGGCTTTGCCCCTCGGATAGATCCAGAGGACGGTGACGAGGCCGTGACTGTGGGCCTTGTAGACGATCTGGGCCGCTTCGCGGAGCATCTCTGGTTCTTGCTCGCTTCCCAGGTATATCGTGTAGCCGACCCCGAGAACCTCAAGCCTGCTCTTATCGGCGAAGTCCGCCACCTGGTCGACCTCGATCCACTGGCGGCTGATGGGATCCGTCTGGTCGGTCTTCACGAGGTTTGTCTTGGAGTTCAATTTGACGAGGTAGGGAAGATCCTGATAGTCCATCCCGTACCTTGCTATGAGGCCGAGCTGGGTCGCGAAGACTCCGATTTTCCCCTTCTTCGCAATCCCGAAGAGGTGCTCGGGATCGCCGTCCTCGGGGCTGATCCCTTCGCCGTAAAAGTCTTTGTTCAGGTGCTCGACCTTCTGGTCACCGGCAAAGAGCATCAGCCGGCCGCTCTCTTTTGTGATCTTGAGGTAGTTATAAACGTACTTTTCGCGCCTTTCGGGCGGAACGTCCAGGGGCACCAACACATCTTCTGGTCCGATTCTGATGGTCATGATCCTCAATCCTCCGAGATTATTTCGAGTTCGACCTGGGGGACGATCTTTTCAATGTCCTCTTTCTGGGCGAGGGCGGTCCCGCGCCGAAGGGTTGTCGCCGTCCCCGAAGCCGTCGCGTAGATCAGGGACTCTTTAATGTTCTTTCCCGAAACCTGGCCGTAGATGAACCCCGCCACCGATGAGTCTCCGGCGCCGCTG
>DUKF01000186.1:0-1490 GCA_013329455.1 Methanotrichaceae archaeon
TAGTCGAACTCGATCCCCTGGCCGATCCTGATGGGGCCAGACCCGATGATCAGGACCTTCTTTTTGTCGGTGGGGGTAAGCTCGCACTCGTCTTCGTAGGAGGAGTAGTAGTAAGGTGTCTTGGCCGCAAACTCGGCGGCGCAGGTGTCGACCATCTTGTAGGTGGGAACGATCCCGTTTGCGACTCTCAAGTCGGCGATCTCGATCCTATTCTTTCCGAGGAGTTTTGCGATCCGCTCGTCGGTGAAACCCATCCTCTTCGCCTTTCTGAGGACCGGAACCGAGAAGCTCTCTTTGACCTCGTCTTCCATCGAGATGACGTTCTCGATCCTCCAGATGAAATAGGGGTGGATCATGGTGAGCTTCGATATCTCCTCGACTGAGAATCCGCGCCGCAGAGCCTGATAGATGGCAAAGAGCCTCTCGTCTGTGGGGGTAATTAGGAGGTCTCTCACCTCGTCGTCGGTCCAGATGGTGTACTTTCCCTGGTAGCCGAGGTCCATATCGATGTCCAGGGACCTGACCGCCTTCATCAAAGCTTCCTCATAGCTCCTGCCGATTGACATCACCTCGCCCGTCGACTTCATGGCGGTGGTGAGGGTGTTGTCGGCCTTGACGAACTTGTCGAAGGGCCACCTTGGAATCTTCATTACCACATAGTCGACCGTCGGCTCGAAGGAGGCCGGGGTCTCGCCGGTGACGTCGTTGGAGATCTCGTCGAGTGTCATGCCGATGGCGATCTTGGCGGTGACCCTGGCGATGGGGTATCCGGTGGCCTTGGAGGCGAGGGCCGAGCTTCTCGAAACCCTCGGGTTCACCTCGATCACCCTGTACTCGCCGTCCTTGGCTGCGAACTGGATGTTGCAACCGCCCTCGATTCTGAGGGCTCGGATGATGTTTATCGCGGCGCTCCGGAGGATCTGGACCTCCTCGTCGGTGAGTGTCTGGATCGGGGTCAAGACGATCGATTCACCGGTGTGAATCCCCATCGCATCCATGTTCTCCATGTTGCAGATGGTGATGCAGGTGTCGTTTGAGTCCCGCATCACCTCGTACTCAAGCTCCGTCCAGCCGACGAGGCTCTCCTCGATGAGGACCTGGTGGATGCGGGACCTTTTCATACCCATCTCGACGATCCTGAAGAAATCCTCCTCGGTCTCGGCGGCGCCTCCGCCCGCCCCTCCGAGGGTGTAGGCGGGCCTTATGATCAAAGGAAGGCCCAGCTCATCGAGAGCCTCTCTCGCCTCCTCAATGGTGTCGACGGCACGGCTCTTTGGGACTGGCTCTCCGACCCTTATCATGGCGCTCTTGAAGAGGTCGCGGTCCTCGGTTTCCTGGATGGCGTGGACCGATGTGCCCAGCACCTCGACGTTGAACTTGTCCAAAACGCCCATCTCGGCAAGCTCGCTCGTGACGTTGAGGCCGGTCTGGCCGCCTATCCCGGCGATGACACCGTCGGGCCTCTCCTTCTCGATGATCTTGGCGACGAT
>DUKF01000186.1:1570-4509 GCA_013329455.1 Methanotrichaceae archaeon
GGTGGCTGGGTTGGAGTTGACCAGGACCACCTCGACCCCCTCTTCCTGGAGGGATTTGCAGGCCTGGGACCCGGAAAAGTCGAACTCTGCGGCCTGGCCGATCTGGATCGGTCCCGATCCTATGAGAAGAACTTTCTTTATGTCAGGTCTTTTCGGCAACTCCGATCACCTCCTCCTCGTTTCAAGCAGCTTTTCGACCGAGCCGAAGAACCTCTCTTTGGTGCAGAGAGGCCCGGGTCTCGCCTCGGGATGGTACTGGACCGCCTCTATCCCAAGATAGCTGCTCTTTATCCCCTCGACAGTCCCGTCGTTGGCGTTGACCTGGGTGATCTCCAGGTCCGTCCCCTCGGCCGACTCGGGGACGAGGGCGAAGTTGTGGTTCTGAGAGGTGATGTAGACGACTCCGCTTGCCAGGTCCTTCACGGGCTGGTTTCCGCCGTGGTGGCCGAACTTGAGCTTGTAAGTCTCGGCCCCCAGGGCGAGACATATCACCTGCAGGCCCAGGCATATCCCGAAGACTGGTTTTTCTCCTGCGAAGTGCTTCACAGCCTCGATGGCCCTGGTCGCCTGCTCGGGATCGCCCGGTCCGTTGGATATGAAGATGGCATCGGGCTGGTACTTCTCGATCTCCGAGATACTGGCATCGGAGGGTACGACCACTATGTCAAACCCTTGGCAGGCCATGGTGTCGAGGATGTTCTTCTTGATCCCCAGGTCCATCATCACGACCCTTCGACCGTCTCCAGGTATCCTGTAAGGCTTTTTGCAGGAGACGGCGCTTATCAGGTCGAGGCTGGAGATGTTGGGCTGGTCCCTTGCCAGACCGACGACGTCGAGGTCGCCGACTTCCGACCTCTCGCCGACGGCGAGGGCTGCCCTCATCGCCCCTTTGTTTCTAATCTTAATGGTGAGCATCCTCGTGTCCAGGCCGTGAATGCCGGGCACGCCCTCGTCCTCCAGGAACTTTGAGATGGTTCTCGTGGACCTGTGGTGTAGGGGTCTGTCCCAGATCTCCTTGCAGACCATGGCCGTAGCCCCGATGTGGTCCGACTGAAAGTTGTCGCCGCTCACACCGTAGTTTCCCATGAGAGGATAGGTGAACATCAGAAGCTGCCCTTTGTAGGAGGGATCGGTCAAAGCCTCCTCATAGCCGGACATGACCGTCACGAAAACCAGTTCGCCAGAGACAACACCAGGTGCCCCGAAGCCCACCCCTTCGACCCTGGTGCCGTCTTCCAACCCTAAGACGCCGATCATAGTATCGCCACCACAAGTAGGGAGCTCATCTAAATAGGTTTCGACGGGACCGAGTGGCGAAGGGCACAGGCTTTCGCCGGAAACCGATTGCCGGGGCTGCTGAAATTCTTCAGATCTATTCTTCTCTATGATCATCTGGATTTGGCTTCGATGACCGGTTTTTCTCGCGAACTTCGCCTTCTCTTTTCGACAAAACCCTTGATATAATATAAAATGGATATCTGTGGACGATAGAGAAGACGAGCGCTGGAGGTTTTCGGATATGAAGATGCTGGTATTCGGAGGGACTGGCAGGATCGGGTCTGCCGTGGCCTGGGACCTGGCGAGGGCAAAAGACGTCGAAGAGGTGGGCGTTGTCGGCCTCAGCGACGAGGGGCTCAGAAGGACCGCCGACTGGATCAGAAGCGACAAGATCCGCCTCCATCGCCACGACGTCGCAGGAGCCGACTTCGGAACGACTAAAAGGCTCATGGACGGCTACGACGTCGGGGTTTTCGCCCTCCCTGACAGGAGAATGAGCTACAGGGCCCTGGAGATTGCCATCGACTCAAGCCTTGATGCCGTGGACGTATTGGAGGAGTACCACCGACGGCCCGACGCCTACGAGATCGAGGGGCTCAAAGTTCCCGACGGAATGACCCTGGAGGAGTACGGCGATTTTCTTCACGAGAAAGCTGAGGATAACGGCGTCACCTTCCTCGACGGGATGGGATTTGCGCCGGGCCTCGCCAACGCCACCATCGGCCGGGGGATCGACATCCTCGATTCGGCCGAGGTCGCCACCGCCAGGGTCGGCGGGATCCCCTCGAAAATGTCGGCGGCCCACCATCCTCTCAAGTACATGATCACCTGGTCTTTCGCCCACGCCCTCCGGGAGTACATGGTCAAGGTGAGGGTCCGCCGGGATGGAAGGGTCGTTGAGGTCGAGCCCCTCTCGGACCGGGAGAGTTTCAGGTTCGATGCTTTCGGAGAAGACGAGGCTCTGGAGTGCGCATCGACTCCTGGGATGCCGAGTCTCCTCTATTCCCGTCCAGAGCTTGTTGAGTTCTCGGAGAAGACGATCAGGTGGCCCGGCCACTGGGATGGGATTGATCTATTCAAGGAGTGCGGCCTCCTAGACCTCGAACCCCATGAGTTCGATGGAAAGAAGATCCTGCCCCGGGACTTCTTCGTCTCCGTGGTGGAGCCGAAGCTTCGTCCCCTTTCGGGCGACTCTGACCTCTGCGTCATGTGGAATTCCGTCATCGGGGAGAAGGGCGGAGAGCCCGCCAGGGTCGATTACCACTTCTGGGCCGGGCCCGATGAGGGCGTGGGGCTCTCGGCGATGGTGAGGGTCACGGGCTTTTCCGCGGCGACGGCCGCCAGGATGATCGGCAGAGGCGAGATCAAAAAGAAGGGGATCGTCGCCCCCGAGGACGGGATCAGGGGTGATGCCTACAACGGGTACATTGAGGAGCTGGAGGATCGGGGAATCAGTGTCCAGGAGACGGTCAGAACCGGGATCTAACGCCTCGTATCGGATGACCCGAATAGCCTCTCCTATATTCGAGAGCTTCGGCCTTAATGCGGGTTTCAATCCTCGCCGAACTTGATCCCCTGGGCGAGTGGCAGCTCTTTCGACCAGTTCACCGTCACGGTCTGGCGGCGCATGTAGCTCTTCCAGGCGTCGGACCCGGACTCGC
>DUKF01000186.1:4525-7145 GCA_013329455.1 Methanotrichaceae archaeon
CCGCCGATCTCGGCCCCCGAGGTGCCTATGTTCACGTTCGCAATCCCGCAGTCACAGCCCGCTGCGGACAAAAACGTCTCAGCCTTCCAGAGGCTCTCGGTGAATACGGCGCTGGAGAGGCCCTGAGAAACCCCGTTCTGGATCGCGATCGCCTCTTCGATCGTATCGTACTCCATCAGGTAGAGGATCGGCGCGAAGGTCTCCTCCCCCACGATCCCGGTCTGGGCTGGCATCTTCACGATGGCGGGCTCTACGAAGTTCGGCCCCAGTTCGGGAAGGAGCCTGCCGCCACTGACGACCTCACCCCCATCGCTTTTCGCCCGTTCGAGCGCTCTTGCCATCTTCTCTGTGGCCGCCCTCTCGACGAGAGGTCCCATGAGGGTCCCATCTTCGAGGGGGTCGCCGATCTTGACCTGACTGTAGGCCCGAACGAGACGCTTCGTCAGCTCCTCTGATACCATCTTCTGGACGATCACCCTTCTCGTGGATGTGCACCGTTGCCCCGCCGTTCCCACCGCCCCGAAGAGTATCGCCCTAGTCGCGAGGTCCAGATCGGCGTCCTCGGTGACGATGACCGCGTTGTTTCCTCCTAGCTCCAGGATCGTCCGTCCGAGCCGTTTAGCCACCTGTCCCGCCACGTTTCGGCCCGTCTTGGTGGAGCCTGTGAAGGAGATGAGGGGGATCCTCCTGTCCCGAAGCAGGAGATCACCGACCTCATCGCCCTTTCCGACGACGAGGTTGAAGACGCCATCGACATCGTGCTTCTCCATCACCTCGTTTGCGATCTTCTGGATCGCGATCGCCGTGAGGGGCGCAAGGGACGAGGGCTTCCAGACGATCGCGTCCCCCGCGACCGCTGCCACGGCCGCGTTCCATGACCAGACCGAGGCTGGGAAGTTGAAGGATGTTATCACACCCACAACGCCGAGGGGGTGCCACTGCTCGTACATCCTGTGATTCGATCGCTCTGAATGCATCGAGATGCCGTAGAGCTGGCGGGATAGGCCCTGGGCGAAGTCGGAGATGTCAATCATCTCCTGGACCTCGCCTCTCCCCTCGGCCCTGATCTTGCCCATCTCAAGGCTGATCAGGTCTCCGAGATCGTTTTTTCGCTTCCGCAGCGCGTTACCGAGGTCTCTGACCACCTCTCCCCTCTTCGGCGCCGGAACCATCCGCCAGGATCGAAAGCCCCTCTCGGCGGCCGAAACCACCTTCTCGTAAATCAAGGGCGTTGCCATCCTAACGCTGGCGATCGCTTCTCCAGTCGTCGGATTGCGAGAGACGAGAACCTCGCCTTCAGGGTCGGATATCCAACAGCTCGGACCTGTGCAGGCCCCGGGGTTCTCGTCTTCGATCTCCAGTCTCTCCAGCAAACTTTTCATCACCAGATCCTCCTCCGATATTTTAGAGATCCTTTGCGATCTCTCAGCCATTTAAGCGTATTTGAGTCGGAAGATCATCCCCAGAAATGAGTGGCCAGAGATGTGGAGATTCAGCGACTGCAAACGGCGGAGGAAAAGTCTCAGACGTATCGTCTTTAAAGAGTAAAGAAAGAACAGATCAGGGAGCAGCTTTGCCGCCCCCTGGTCATCCCGTCTACGTAAAAATCAGGATATGAGGGGAAGCTCCACCAGGTACAGGTCCTCGGTTCGGTTGTCGTCGGGGCCGAAAACCTGGTCGATGACGTCGTTTACGTAGGGAACCATCTGCTGGTTGAATTGGGAGGTCTCATTGTTGTAGTAGTCGACTATATCCTTGTTTTCAGGAGTTAATTCGGTCGAATCGCCGCCCAAGCCGAAATACAGATCTGCCAAGTTTCCGTACGTAAAGGTTGCCTGTCCTATGATTATCGCAGCATCATAAAAGCCGTTCTTGTAATCCTCTGAGAACTCCTGAGCGCTGGTCGCGCCGACAGCACCGCACAGCAGCATCCCAATCACTAACCCTAACTTTACAATTTCTTTCATGAGTTATCACTCACCAATCGTCGATACGCTCACCTCCTTAAAAACTCTGTCGGATCTGAGCTTGCGCCCCGGCATCAAAATCGCGTTGAATGGGGTAAGGCCCCTCTGACCATGATCGGGCCTTGAAACATCTCCGAAACAAATGTCCGTCTGACCCATTTTTCAAATTGCGATCCACCGGACCAAACGACAAAGGTTAAATGATCTCTCGCGGTCTAGGTGAGGCGAGGATTGGCTTATGGACATGTACGAGAAGGTGATCGAGCTTGCCAGGAGGCGAGGCTTCATATGGCCCGCCTTCGAGCTCTACGGCGGAGCTGCGGGCTTTTACGATTATGGGCCACTGGGAGCCCCGCTCAAAAGAGAGATCGAAGACCTTTGGCGGGCCTTCTTCGTGATCCGGGAGGGCTTCTGTGAGATCGAGTGCCCCACCATCGGGGTTGAGGATATCTACAAGGCCTCGGGCCACCTGAGCGGCTTCTCTGATCCCCTCACCGAATGCAAGGAGTGCGGCGAGATCTACAGGGCAGACCACCTCATAAAGCACATCATCGAGGTTCCCGACGCCCTCTCAAACGATGAGATATACCGCGTGATCAAGGAGAACGACGTCTTCTGCCCAGAATGCGGCGGCGACCTCTCCGAGATCTTCC
>DUKF01000006.1 GCA_013329455.1 Methanotrichaceae archaeon
GGGGTATTCAATTCAAAATCAATTGATTGGAGATCTTTGAAGCGATGCGATCTGGCGAAAACCCTGTTGACGGGGTGCATGTTATGATGATGAATATTGCATTCCCGGTCGCCACCTCGCCTCTTCCCGGTCACGAACTATATTTAGCTGGAGGACGGAAAAGCCCCCGAGGGCCAAATCTCGTGATCTCCATCTACTCCAGCCTCTTGCAGTCCTTAGCGATCATAGTGGGGCTGATCCTGGTAAGTCTCCTTTTGAGGAAAAAGTCGATCATCTCTGAAGAGCAGAGGCCGGTCTTCGGGAGGCTCGTGACCGACTTCGCCCTGCCAGCCCTGATATTTTCAGGGCTTGCTAGGCAGAGCTTTGAGACGGAGGAGCTAGTCGCCGTTGGCATCATGGCCACTGCCCTTCTGATCTGCATGTTCCTGGGGTGGATTGGCGGAAAAGCCCTCGGTCTGAAAGCTGGCCAGCTTGGAGCCTTCATTTTGGTCGCGGCCTTCGGAAGCTCCTCGACCCTCGGCTACGCCCTGATCGGCCAGGCATTCCCGAATGATCCCGCAACCCTCGCTGAGGCCGTGGTCATAAGCGAGCTTGGCGTCGGCATCCTCATATTCACGGTCGGGGTGGCGGTGGCCATCTTCTTCGGCCAGGGAGCTGGCGGCTCATTGACCTCGGGGTTGAGGACGTTCCTGAAGTCGCCGATATTCATATCCCTGATCCTGGGGCTCGCCTTCTCGTTCCTCAAGCTCTCCCCGACAAACCCCGTCTTCAAGACCGCCCTCGACCTCCTCTTTCGGATGCTGGACGTCATAGGCGGCTCCCTTGTGATCTTCGTCGCTCTTGCGATCGCCCTCATGCTCAAGCCGATACCCCTCAAAAAATTGAGCCACCTGATCATTGTCGTGGCGTTGATAAAGCTCTTAGCAAAACCACTGATCGCCTTTGCGATGGCCGAGACCGAAACCCTTCCCATGACGGTGACCGAGATCCTATTGATCGAGGCTGCGATGCCCTCGGGGACGGTGGCCGCGGTTCTGGCAGACCGGTACGGCTGCGACGGGTCGATCGCCTCGGCTCTGGTCATCGCCACCTACGGCCTGAGCCTGGTGACGATCCCTCTGATCATGCTGCTCACAATTTAGAGGAGAGAGGTATAAGGCGAGAGAGTTCAGTCTGCCAGCAAAATGAAATGATACGAACCGGGTGACGAAAATTATGGAGACGATCGATGAAGAGTGACGAGCCCGAAAAGCCGGATAGAAGCGGCCACGACGAGAGGGCTGTGCCGCCGAGGGTCCTGTTCACTACCGCATATCGGAACGAGAAGGAACCCTACGACTACATCGGCGCCAACTCTCGGTCGAGGTGGTTTAGGTTCCGCTGGCCTCGAAACCAGTCCTTCGGCCTTCGTTTCCTCAAACAGAACATCCCCGAGCTTGAGATCATGGAGTTTCCAACCTTTGACGAGTACCAAAAGAAGCTCGACGAGGGCTGGGATGTCGTCGGCCTCTCCTTTTACCTGAGCGAGACTGAGGAAGCCCTGAAGATGGCAGATTTCGCCCGGGCGAGCGGCACAGTCGGCGAGGTCTGGGCCGGGAACTACGGCGCACTTACCCCGGAGATCGGGGATAAGTTCGACAAGGTCTTCGTCGGTTACGCAGAAAACCAGGTAGCCCCCCATTTCAACCGGACGGTCGAGAGGATCGTCCACCCGCCCCTGATCGAGTACCTGGACACCTCCTTCGGACTGAAGCTGAACATCTACGGGGCCCTATTCACCATCAGGGGCTGCAGCGTCGGCTGCAAGTTCTGCCAGGCACCCTGTTTCTGCAATAAGCCCAGCCCCCTGCCCCTGGAGAGCATCGAGAAAGTTCTATCCTACTACAAAGACCACAAAATCAACGTGGTGGTGATCGAGGACGAGAGCTTCGGCGCAAACCGGAAGCACGCCGACAAAGTCGTCGACCTCCTCGACGAGTACGAGATGGTCTGGGGCTGCATGGCAAGAGCCGACTACCTTCGAGACAAGATCGACGAGTGGGCAGAGATGAGGCAGATGCCCCGAAAGCTCAGCGGCAAGAGGCGAAACCCCGTCAGCGGCTTTGGCGGCGCTGCCATCGGGATCGAGAACTTTCACCAGGAGGTCCTCGACGACGTTACGAAAAGGGAACGGACCGAGGAGATCCTGGAGACGGTCGAGAAGCTCCAGAGGCACGGCCTGGGCACCGTCGGCTACTACATGATCGGCTTTGCGAGCGATACAAAAGAGTCGATAAATGAAGACATCGGAAAGCTCGCCTCCCTCAAGCTCGACCTAAGCCAAATCTGCGTTCTGACCCCTCTACCAAAGACGCCGCTCTGGGAAGAGATCGAAGAGAAGTACGGGATATTCGACCGTGATTACCACCATTACGACGGAAAGCACCTGGTCTGGAACCATCCAAATATCTCTTCCGAGGAGATGGAACAGATCCTCGACTGGTCGATGAGAAAAGTCAACCCCCGGACTGCGCCCTTTAGGTCGTCGGCGAGGATCTGGACGAACGCCTACCGCTGCGCAGGCCTTGCCGGCATGAGAGAGATCTTCTCTTACATCTTCAGGGCGAACAGGTTCGACTACCGACAGGATCCAAGAATGCTCGAAGTGGAGTTGGAGTGAGGCCGGAAACAGGTTTGATGGTGAGCCCGCCCAAAATTCCGATGGGGTCGAGTGTTTTATCGAATAACCCGCTGCTTGCTACAGGGTGCGCCGCCGCCAGTTTGACCGCAAACCCGAATATGATGGAACGGGAGGTCGAATCATGAGGATAGTATATTCAAAAAAGTTCGAAGACCGATACCATACTAACCCGGTGGAGAACCCCGATCGAGCTAGATTGCCCGCCCGGGAGCTGGAAGGCCGCGAGTTTGTGGAGCCGGTGCCCGCAAGCCTGGATGACGTATCAAAAGTCCACAGCAAAGAGCACATCGAGATGGTGAGGAAGAGGGGGATGCTAAAGCCCGCTCTCCTCGCAGCCGGAGGCGCCTGCCTGGCCGCAGAGCTCGCCCTGAATGGTGAGACAGCCTTCGCCCTGATCCGGCCTCCGGGCCACCACGCCTCGGCCACCCACGCCTGGGGCATGTGCTACTTCAACAACATGGCCGTGGCCATCAAGAAGATAGAGGACAAGATAGGAAAAGTGCTGATAATCGACATCGATCTCCACTTTGGCGACGGCACCGTCAGCATATTCCGGTGGGATGAGAAGGTGAAGATCGCAAACGTTGGCGCCATCGACATGGGGTTTGATTACCTGAAACTCGACAGGAGCGGATACCTGAACCAGGTCGAAAATGCGCTTGAAATGCACGACTTCGATCTCGTGGCGATCTCTGCGGGCTTTGACACCTACATGGAGGACTGGGGTGGCCTTCTCGCCATCGAGGACTACAAGGAGATCGGCCGGATCATCAAGGTGTGGGCGGAGAAAAAGTGCGACGGACGGCGCTTTGCCATCCTTGAGGGCGGGTACCACTCCGATTTGAGGCTCTGCGTCAAGAGCTTCGTTCAGGGTTTTGAGTGAGGCTGCAAAGCTGCTTTTCTGGTCGGCCTTCCTGCCTTGGAAAGGCACCTATGCCCCTTCGGGCTCAATATCCGGAATCAGTCCACAGGTTATGGCAGCGTTTAGCATCGGCTTGCATCCTTTGCCCGTCAGAAAGGACCGAACTTTTCGGCAAAAGAGACTTAAAGTAAAAAGCGACAAACCTAAAGTCAGAGGTGAGACGAAATGACAAAAGTTGGTGAGGTCTACAGGTGCGAGGTCTGCGGCAACGTGGTTGAGGTCAAGGAAGCTGGTGCAGGCCAGCTTGTCTGCTGCGGAAAGCCGATGGTTCTGGCAAAAGAAGCGTGACCGATTCGAAAATCCGCATTTTTTTTGCGTTGGCGACAATTTTAAAGCTGAAAACAACAAATTTAAAAGAGATTTCTTCGCTTGATAAAACTTTTGGTGTAGTATTATAAAAACATCATGCAACTGATATGGGACCGAATACGATCCCCGATTAGGCCGAAAAGCTGATATGTCAACCAGGAGAGTCGTCATGGGGCCCGACATTGATGTTGAAAATCGGATACATGAATCTGGACGATCCTGTTGCGATCATATCACCGAATGGTTCCCGCAATCTGGGCAGCTTCAATGGCTCGGCAGGCCTGATCATGCTGGGACGCTTCAACCTTGACGAGGTCACCCCCTCTGAAATAAAGATGGCGATGGATCAGCGTCGCACCCGGTCCGCCCTGGGTTTTTCAACGGTTGGGGGAAAACTCGAAGATCTGACAGAGACGGCGAAGATGGCGGCTCAAGAGGGGCGCCTCATGGAAGTGGAACTTCCCCTAACGGACGGGACCGCCGACCTCGTCAAAGCGATTAAAAATTCGGGCGCCACCCTCTCGGTCAGAGTAAAGCCCGACGCCGTTGAGGATTTGAGATCGTTGGCTCGGGAACTGAAGGAAGCGGGCGCCGACCTCCTCCATCTAGACCTTCGGGGCCTTGGCCCCATGGCGCCCAAAATCGTGAAGAAGATATCCGATGGCGGAGCGCCTCCATTGATGATCAGGTGCGATGTCGGCGACTTCCAGGACGCAAGGAACATCCTCTCGATGGGAGCTGATATGATATCCCTCTCCGACGATGCCGACCCCGAGTTCGTCGCCTGGCTCACTGAAACCCTTAAGAAGTTTCACGATCTTGTGGGCTGGTACAATGCTCCAAAGCACATCTGTTCCGGGGGGGACCTGCGAGGCATGGCCTTCTGCTGCCCGCCGGTGAAAAACTGCCCACTACTCGGAGCCCTCAAGAAAGTCGGCATCTCTCCCGAAGAGTTCGTCGACAGGAAGCTCGCGCTGACAAGAGGCACGCCGCTGGAGCCCGGCGATGGAACGTGCTTTGGAAGCCTAGCCTGGTGCTGTAAGATCACAAAGCCTTGTTTCATGAGGGACGCGGTCCTTGATAGGCACGGGATCGCTCCCGACGAGTACATGAGGCTGAAGAAGAAGCTGTCTGAGGATTTGCTGAAGGCATGAAGACAAGTCCGGACCGCGTGGCCCAGGCGGCCCAACTGGCGATGCTGATCGAGCTATCCTCCACCCCAAAGCCGGGGAACGTTGATCGTGGCCACGACTTCGACGAGATCAAGTTTCACCACTTCTTGATCAGCGCGGTTGCAGCATACCCGGCCTTCAGGGACGCTGCCCTGGGGTCAAAGTCACCAGGCACCCTGATCAGACGGGCGGTCTCATCATGGAAGAGCTGGGGCCTATTCCAGAACACCCATTTCGGCACCGTCGCGCTCCTCGTTCCCCTGGCGGTGGCTGCGGGAAGAAACGGAGATTTGAAGGGCGAGGTCGCTCGGGTTTTGGAAGAGACGACCGCAGAGGATGCGGTCGAGTTCTACGCCGCATTCAAGATCGCCGGAGCCAGGGTTGCAGATGTGGAAGATCTCTGCCTGAAAGATCCCGCCTCCTTGAACCGGGTGCGCTCGGAGGGAAAGACGCTCCTTGATCTGATGCGCCTCTCCCAGGGTCACGACCTCGTGGCGAGGGAATGG
>DUKF01000016.1 GCA_013329455.1 Methanotrichaceae archaeon
TGTAGCCCTTGTTGGAGCAATAGACGGCAGCGGGGTTTGGCATACCTATTACCGATCCTCCGTTGTCGGGGGTCTGGGTGCCTGGCCCCACGATCGGTTCAGGTTCAGGTTCAGGCGTGGGCTCAGGCGCGGGTTTGGGTTTCGGCTCGTACTTGCACTCACCCCTGTAGAAAGCCCAGGCGTCGCAGGACGATCCGTCCGGAAATACGCAACTTCCGCCGCTGTAATCGTATCCCTGGTTGGAGCAATAGTCGGCGGCAGGGTTCGACATGCCTATGTTGCCGCCGGGGCTTTCGGTTCCTGGACCTAATAACCCGCCCACGAATTCGTCGTCCTGGGCCGAGACGACCGCCGAAAGGCAAAGGAGGATTGAGATCAGGAAGATGCTGACAACTCCTCTCAAACAATCCCTCCATCAAAGCTGTGGCTGGAAAACATGGTATGACATCTGAACAAGTTAATAGATAAAGTTTTTGGAGACGTTCTCCCAAATATCCTCTGAAGGGTTGGTGTTTGCAAGAGTCTGGCATCTCGCCTCCGTCTTCGATCTGCCAATTCGGTTTTGTTCAAAACTCTTTCAGCAGTTTGTAGCGTTTGGAGAAATCGAGCCCCTCCATCTTTTTCGAGAAGCTCATCCCGTAAAAAGAGAGAGTGGGCGGAAAAGTCCCCGCCGATCAGCCTCACCCCCCTGGAGCTGAAAACGGCGCTGGGGATCGATCCTGCGCCGAAGTTCTCTTGTTGGCAAAAAATAGTTGATCGGTGGGTGGCGGCCCACCAAATTCGTCGAAACTTAAGGAACCAGCCGCCTTCTGTCCCTGGGGAAAAGGACGGCGTCCCGGATATTCTCTAAGTTCAGCATGGTGAGGACCACCCTTCCTAGGCCCAGCCCCCATCCGGCGTGGGGTGGCATCCCGTACCTGAAGGCCTTCAGGTAGAACTCGAACCCATCCGGGTCCAGCCCCTGGTTTCTTATCTTCTGGACGAGAAGCTCGGGATCGTGGACCCTTTGAGCACCGCTGGCAAGCTCCATCAGGGGGTGCATCAGGTCGAATCCCCTGCTGATCTCGGGCCTCTCCTCATAGGGTTGGGTGTAGTAGGGCTTGATCACGGTGGGCCACTCGGTGATGAAGTAGTGCTCCCCAATGGCGCTTCCTATCGCCTTCTCGGCCTCGGTGTCCAGGTCGTCTCCCCACTCGATCTCGGTGGCTCTGCCCTCGTTGGCGATATCGAGAGCCTCGGTGTAGGTCACCCTCCTGAAGGGGATCTTGGGAACGGCGAGGTCGATGCCGAGAGATTCGAGGTCCTTCTGGCACCCTTCGACCACGTCTCCGTAGGCTTTCGCCATCCCATCCTCCAGGAGCTTCATAACGTCCTCTTCATCGGCGAAGCTGACCTCGACATCGATTGATATCGCCTCGTTGAGGTGTCGTCTCGTGTCGTGCTCTTCAGCCCTGAAGATCGGCCCGATCTCAAAGACCTTGTCCAGGCCCGCCGACATCAGCATCTGCTTGTAAAGCTGGGGGCTCTGGTTGAGGAAGGCCTCCCTCTCGAAGTAGGTTATGGGGAACAGGGCAGTTCCACCCTCGGTGGCCGTCGCCACCACCTTTGGGGTGCAGACCTCGATGAATCCGTTCTCGGAGAAGAAGTTCCTGAACGAGCGAAGAACCTCGCTCTCGATCCTGAAGACGGCCAGAGCCGAAGGCCTTCTCAGGTCGACGAACCTGGAGTCGAGCCTGGTGTCCAGTTCCGCGCCCACCTTTTCCGTGGGGTCCATGGGCAGAGGCGAATCGGCCTCGTTCAGAACCACAATCTCCGAGGGGATGATCTCGTAGCCCCCGGGCGCTTTCGGTTCGCCCTTAACCCTTCCCTTGACGAGAAGGACGCTCTCCCGGCTCAGGTGCCTCACCCTTTCGAGGAGGTCTTTATCCACCTTCTTTGCTACAAGCGTCACCTGAGCGAAGCCTTCGCGGTCCCGCAGGACGAGAAAGCAGATTCCTCCAAGATCTCGAACCTCGTGAGCCCAGCCCGCCAGCGTGACCTCTGCGCCGTCCATATCTGGAAGTATATCACTTGAATAATGAGTTCTGAGGTCCAAATAACGTCACCGGGGGGAGAATAGGTTTCTGATATAAAAGCAGTCCGCAGATCGAGGGCGGCGCACGTCCCGGGTTGCGGGATTTATATCATCCAACAGGACCAAATAGGATAAGACGTTCATTAACATAATATTAGGGTAGTTTGCCTATAGCCACAATTGAAGATAAGGTGATCGTGCACCTCAACGTCGAAACGGGCTTTGACAAAGGCGTGCAAAGCATCTTCGATGGCGCTGAAAGTCGCAAATGGCTGAAAAGCATGCGGTAGATATATCCGGAAAGGGGGACCGTATTATCTCCGGGCATGTGGTCAACATGACGATATCACTGAAAGATCTGATGGAGCAAGACGAGTTCTGGATATTGCTCTTCATCCTCGGGAGCGTTCTCCTCAACTGGCCTGTCCTATCTCTGGCCACAGGAGGGGGCGGACCCCTCGGGCATTTCACGATAATAGTCTACTTAGTCGCGGTCTGGCTTATGATCATCCTCTTTGCTTATCTCTTCGACAGGTGGACCTCGAATTGATCAACCCAGTTCTTGCCCTGGCGACGATGGTGCTGTACCTCCTCCTCCTCTTCGGCGTAGCCCGTTACGCCGAACGAAAGCGCGATCAGGGCAAGAGCATCGTCTCAAACCCCTACGTCTACGCCCTATCCTTCTCGGTCTATGCCACTGCTTGGGCCTTCTACGGGAGCGTCGGGAGGGGCGCCACCGCAGGTCTCTCCTTCCTGCCGATCTATCTTGGGCCTTCGCTGGTAATGCTCCTTGGCTGGATCATCATAAGAAAGATGATCATCATCTCAAAGGAGCACCGTCTCACCACCATAAGCGACTTCATAAGTTTCAGGTACGGAAGAAGCTACTTCATCGGGGCTCTCGTCACCATCGCAAGCCTGATAGTGATCACGCCCTACGTCGCCCTTCAGCTCATAGCCATATCCGAGTCGCTCACGATAATAAGCGGGGCGTATCACGAGATCCTGGGGGTAAGAAGGCTGATCGTGACCGTGCTTCTTGGGGTCTTCGCCATCATCTTCGGAACGAGACATCTCGACCCTCTGGAACGTCACGAGGGACTGATCGCGGCGGTGGCCTTCGAGTCTGTGGTAAAGTTGGTCGCCTTCCTGGCCGTCGGCCTCTACATAACTTACGGGATCTTCGGAGGCTACGGCGAGATCGTCCGGGAGATCGCGGCCACTCCCGACTATACTCATCTCCTGGAGATCGATTACGTCTCCTGGTTCTCTCTGATCCTGATGTCCTCCTTTGCGATACTCTTTCTTCCCAGACACTTTCACGTCATGGTGGTGGAAAACTCAGAGGAGAACCACCTGAAGAAGGCGATGTGGCTCTTTCCCCTCTACCTGCTGCTGATAAACCTCTTCGTTCCAGCGGTGGCCTGGGGTGGCCTCCTCCTCGGAGCATCCGGAAGGGCGGACATGTTCATGGTATCGATCCCTATCAGTCAGGGTCAGGATCTTCTCGCCCTCTTGGTCTTCATCGGCGGGACCTCGGCCGCTACGGCGATGGTCATCGTCTCGGCGGTGACTGTGGGCACAATGATGCTAAACGACCTCGAGATGCCCTACATCGTCCGGAAGATCGGCAAGGGAAGAGACCTGCCCTCTCTCATCCTCACCCTGAAGCGGCTGAACATACTTCTGGTTTTGGCCCTCGGGTACTTCTACTCCCTTCTGGTCGGGTTCCCGGCCCTCGTCGACATCGGCCTCCTCTCCTTCCTCGCGGCCTGCCAGCTCGCCCCTGTCGCCCTCGGCGGCCTCTACTGGAAGAAGGGGTGCTGGCACGGGGCGGTCGCAGGTCTCGTCGCGGGTTTCATCATTTGGGGGTATACCGCCCTAGTCCCGACCCTTGTCGATGTGGGATGGATCTCGAAAGGCCTGATTTCAAGCGGTCCCTTCGGGATCGCCCTTCTCAGGCCGACGGCCCTATTCGGCATCGAGCTCGATATGTGGACTCATGCCTTCTTCTTGTCGATGCTAGCCAACTTCACCTTCTACGTCCTCTTCTCTTTGATCCACGTGCCGTGCGAGGAGGAGAAGGCTTTCGCCGATAGCTTCGTTGACGTCTACGAGGAATGTCCCAGGATCGAGCTCAGTCCGATCCTGCCCTTCGGTGAGAACGTGATGATAAGGGTCGGGACTGTGGCTGAGCTTGAGGGCACAGTGGCCAGGTACATCGGGGACGAGAGGGCGAAAAACGTCGTCGATATGAACCTAGCAGACCTCAAAACCACCCGAGAGGGGATAGATGCAAGACAGCTTCTCGAGCTGAGAGACCGGCTTGAGAAGACCCTGACAGGGTCTATCGGACCATCTGCCACCAGGATGATCGTGGAAGATGAGGTGGCGGTAAAGCCGGTTGCTGAGGTGATCAAGGAAACAAAGGCCATCTACACCATCGATCCGGGAAAGACCTACGTAATCCCGGAGAAGGCCTACGAGGTCTTTACAGACCAGATAACTCACGGCGTCGAGGGACTTTGCATAACCACGTCGGATCCCGACGAGGTCAGGTTGAAGTGGCATTTCACCGAGACTCCCATCGTCAGGCTCAGCCACGAGAAGGGCCATAGCGAGATGTATATTGCTCCTAGTAATCTGCCCCACCTCTTCATAACCATAAAGTCCTTCGTGGAGAGCAGCAAGAACAGCATAATCCTCCTGGACAGCCTGGAAGAGCTGATAGAAGAGAACGCGTCCTTGGTTCCAGATTCGGAGGTGCTCGACTTCGTCCATGCCCTCGAAGACCTCTCTGAGAAGGGTCGAACAAGGCTTGTGCTCCGGACAAGGCCCGAGTTCGTCAACAAAAAGTTGACCTCTGATATCAACGAAGCCAAGCAGCTCATATTCCTCCTGGGGCCCCTTTCAGCCTATCTTTTCAAGGTCTTCGCGGACTCGATTTTGAAGGGGCTCGACGAGACAGCGAAGATGACGGTTCTCAGGGACCTGGAGGAGATGATGGGGGCCGAGAAGCTCTTTTCCGGGATGGTGGGGCCAGATGAGGACGCCGGCTGCGATCCGGAGATGGGCGAGATCGACGAGGAGTCTCGTGGAAGAGCGATAAATATCGACTCAAGCGCGAGATTGAGCCGCGGGGAATTTTTCGCGGCCTTGAGACGTCTCTCAAAGGCGATCGAGGAGGTCGATCCGAGCTTCGACCTTTTGAGCGCAGCAAAGCCCTTGATGGCCAAATATGGTCTGAACCCAATCGAGCTGCACCTCACTTCGGGGACCACCTACGTGATCGAGGAGGATAAGCCTTTAAAGAGCCTGAGGGTCTTCAGCGACCTCGTCGACCAGGGCGTGGAGGGGCTTTGCATAAGCAGGTACCATCCCGAAAAGCTGATGGAAAAGTACGGCCTCTCACCGAAGAGGGTGATATGGCTCACCCAGTCAGCAGGAATCGAGCCTGAGTACAGGCACGTCGATCCCACCAACTTCCCGAGGCTGAGCGGCATGATCTCCGCCTTCCTCTCCAAAGCCGACGAGCCCGTGATACTGCTGGAGGGTCTCGGGTACCTGATAACTCAGAGCAACTACGAGTCGGTGCTGAGGTTTGTCCAGTCTCAGAGGGACGAGGTCGCCCGCAAGAATGGAATATTGATAATTCACATCGATCCCCTCGCCCTGGACACCAAGGAGCAGCACCGTCTGGAGAGCGAGATGGAGATTCTCAATGTCGAAGATGAAAAATCATAAATAATCCGGAAGTAGGTAATCTTCCATGGTACAAATTGAAGTATTGGTTTTGGGAGTGCTGCTGATATTGGCGATCTTCGTCTCTTTCAGCCTGATAATGAAGTCGGTGAAGTTCCTGGCTGTGAACACCCTATTCGGCCTGATCATCCTATACATCGCCAACGTCGTCGCCGGTCTCGGCATACCCTATAGTTTGCCGGTGATTTTGATCTGCGCCATTCTGGGGGTTCCCGGGGCGATCGCCGTGATAATCCTGAACCTCTTAGGCCTGGCGTTCTGAAGGGGCGACTGTATCTTATCGGCTGGTTGTGAGAAAACAAAGACAGCCTAGGCGCTGTACAAAGTATCATGCCCGGCCACCCGTCAGCGTACAAGTCTTGACCTGGTGATCTCAAGCTTTCTCAGGTTTCCAGACCACTTCTTCTCGAAATTCAACTCTATACGGCCCAGCATGTCGGGGCCCGCAATGACGAATGTCTCGAACTCGCCGGATTCGCCCAGGGGACTTATCCGGTTCTTATCACAAGCTTGAAGAAAATCGTCCAGAGATCCCCTGTCCAGAACCCGCCCAAGCCAGCTATCGTTGAGGCAGTCGGCCCTTAATATCGAGATCATGATCTCGAAGCCCTCTTCGATCATATTTGCGAGCATCTCTGCGGGGTCTTTGTGCCAGAGGGGCGAAACGAGCTGGATGTTGAGGTTCTGGCAGACTTTCGCCAAGCGGTTCCGCCGATAGTTCGAGGCCGCGGCTCCATGGCAGAGGCCGTCGATCTCGAGGGGGGCGAGGGCTTCGATTAGGGGCGAGATCTCGTCTTTCTCGTCAGCGCCGAACTCGATCTGGGGTGTGGTCAGAGATCGGACCGAAATCCTTGTCAGATCCGGATCAATGCTCTTGTACATGCGGGAGCTTTGGGGCGCTTTCGCCGTGACCAGATACCCCACCTCAAGCCCTGCTTTCCGCGATAAGTGGAAGCTGTAGACTGAGGCTGCGTCACCAGAGAAGAGGACGGCAACCTTCAACTCGAAACCCCTCCGATTAAGCCTGCGATGGTCACGGGTCGGTGCAGCTTTTTGAGCTGATCTGGCCCGATCGGTGGAAGTAGTGGACGACGAAGGCCGCCAGGAGGACTGCCATGATCCCCGTGAGAAAGATTCCGTCGAAGATCCCTGCCCCGCCGATGGAGAGGACGAGGGGTTTGTCGCTCATGTCCATAGATCCGGGGCCGATCATCGGAGGTGCAAGCTGTGCCAGAACTCCGGGGGTGAGGAGGCTGAATACGTCGGCTCCGAGGAGGGTTCCGATCGTCCCGCTGATGTAGGCGAGGGCCGGAGCCGCCTGGAGCCTTCTTGCGAGGGTGAGGCCGCATAATGCGGCGAGGGTGGGAGGGACATAGACGGGAAGGAGAATCCCCTCGTTGGCCACCGGAATCGCCATCCAGTAGGTTATCACTGCCACTATCAGCGTTCCCAGGATCGCCCTTCTCGTCGAGACGTGGCATCTGACCAGGATCGTCAGGGAGACGACGATCGGGATTATGCACCCGCCCAGGTTCACGGCCAGGGAGATGGGATGAAAGGTGGCGGGAAAGGACAAGTCCATCATCGGCGAGAGTAGCGAGGCGACCTCCAAAAAAACCGGTGGATAAGCGGTGATGAGCCCTGTGTGGAGGGGTACGTCCACAGCGCTTCCCGCAAAGCTTCCGAAGACCATCAAAAGGGCGTGCCAGTGGCTGAACCCCACCTGGAAGAAGGCCTCTGTCGTGAGCCTGAAGAAGAGGTAAATGATGATCAGAGGTGCGGCCAAGGCCAGCAATATGAGCGCAAGAGAAATGGGGATCGCGAGCCAATCGAACAACTTCAACACCCGGAATATAATTTGTTGGGGCGGTTAATATAGTCTTCCAAACGCTGGAACCGAAAAGAGGATCTCTTTCGAGGAAGGCCTGACCGATAAATGGAGATTAGTAAATGGAACGTAAAATGAGCATAAATGGAGCGTTTTCAAGATGGCGATAATTGCAGGCAAAGAGCTTCAAGAGATCCTGGACCGGGGCGTCGTCCTGGAGATGATCGATCCCGAGGTTCAGGTCCAGATGTGCGGGGTTGACCTCACCCTCAGGTCTATTGAGCGGTTCGTAACACCCGGTGCGGTGGATTACGACAACAAAGAGCGTGTGATCTCGAAGACCCAGGAGGTCGCCTTCGACGATTCGGAATGGGTCCGTCTGGAGGCGGGCTGCTACCTTGTGACCTTCAACGAGACCGTCAGCATACCCAAAGCCCTGACCGCTCTTGCCAGGCCCAGGTCGAGCCTCCTACGGAGCGGGGCGACTGTTGAGACCGCCCTCTGGGACCCGGGGTACAGAGGACGGAGCCAGTCCCTTCTCGTCGTCCACAACTCGAAGGGACTGCGGCTGAAGAGGAACGCTCGGCTGATCCAGCTCGCCTTCTACAGGCTCTCCAGCCTGGCGGAAAAGGAGTATGAGGGAGCTTACCAGGACGAGAACCTCTGAATTTGCCGTCCCGCCTCAGTCGGTTCAATCGTCTCGACCTTCAATCTTCCGCTTCACACGCTTTCCCTCTTCACCTCGCCCAGACGGCGGCGGTCGGTGGGCAAAAGCTCTGAGTCCAGCTCGTAGATGAGGGGTGTGCCCGTCGGGATCTCGACCGCAGAGATGTCCCGGTCCGAGATCTGGTCGAGGTGTTTGACCAGGGCGCGAAGAGCGTTTCCGTGGGAGACGACGAGGGCCCTCCGGCCAGATCAGATCTCGGGGGCGATCCTCTCATCCCAGAAGGGGACGACCCGATCTGAGACGTTTTTCAGCGACTCGGAAGATGGCAGAAGATCCCGAGGAACGTCGCGGTAGCGCCGGTCGAATTTGGGATGCCGGGGGTCGTCCGGATCGAGGGGNNTGCCTGGGGTCCTGCGGATCGAGGGGTGGCGGAAGGTCCTGGTAGCCGCGTCGCCAGAGCTGGGCCTGATCCATCCCGACCTCTGATGCCACCTCGTCTCTCGTCCGGCCCTGGAGCACGCCGTAGTGGCGTTCGTTCAGCTCCCAGGCCTTCCTGACCGGGACCCACTCGAGGTCCATCTCCTCGGAGACGATCCAGAGGGTCTTGATCGCCCTCTTCAATAGCGACGAAAAGGCGAGGTC
>DUKF01000254.1 GCA_013329455.1 Methanotrichaceae archaeon
GATCAGGGCCCTTGAAAGCCTCCAGGAACGGCAGCACATCGAGCGGCAGAAGAGGTTCGATGAAGACGTTTTGAGCTACATCGTTGAGGGGGAGAGCGTCTACCTGATGCTCTTCAAGGTCTACAAGGGAACCCTCGAGGGCAAAGAGGACTTCGTCTTCACTCGCGGTGAGAACTTCCTGGAGGAGTTTCTCGTCCAGTACTACTCCGAAAACGAGCCCCCTGAAGAGTTGATCGTGCCCGAGCCCCTCGACGAGTCCCTGGTGGAGTTCCTTTCCCACGTCAAGGGAAAACGGGTCCGTGTGACGGTTCCAAAGCAGGGGGAGAAACGAAAGCTTTTGGAGCTCGCCCAAAAGAACGTCGAGATCGGATTTTTCGGGGATAAAAAGAAGCTTGTCGCCCTCCAGGAGGCGCTCTCTTTGCCGAAGGCGCCGAACGTCATCGAAATCTTCGACGTATCCCACCTCGCAGGCACCTTCACCGTCGGGTCGATGGTCCAGTTCCGAGGCGGAAGGCCCGACAAAAAAGGCTACCGCCGCTTCAAGATCAGGACTGTCGGGGGGATCGACGACTTCGCCTCCATCGGCGAGATCGTCCAAAGGCGCTACTCACGGCAGAAGGAGGAAGATGGTGAGATGCCCGATCTGATCGTCATCGACGGAGGGAAGGGGCAGCTCTGGGCGGCATTCCAGGAACTTCGAAAGCTCGGGCTCCAAATCCCGGTCATCTCCATCGCCAAGAGGGAGGAGGAGATCTACGTCCTCGGCCGTCTCCGGCCCCTTGCGATCAAAAAGGACGACAAGGCCTCCCTCTTCGTCCAGGAGATGAGAGACGAGGCCCACAGGTTTGCGATCAAGTACAACCGGCTGCTGAGAAAGAAGGCGATCACGTCGTGAACCGCCATCCTAGGATCGCCGATCCCAACTTTTTTGGCCTGGGAGCACAAATTCAGATTTGAGGCGGTAGAGTTGTACAGGTTTGCAAAAGATCAGTCGGTGGTGAACGTCGCAGGCGTGAAGATGGGGGGCCAGCCCGGTGAGAACCCCACAGCCCTCTGCGGGACGATATTTTACCAGGGCCACGGAATCGTGGAAGACGAGGACCAGGGGCGATTCGACGAGTTGGCTGCCGAGGATCTGATCGACCGGCAGACTGCGCTATCAGAGGAGACGGGTAACCCCGCAGTTTTGCACCTCTACGCCAGAACCCTGGAGGCCTTCGTCCACTACCTCGACTTCATCGAAGGGGTGTGGTCCGGCCCCCTCATCCTCGACTCCGCCGACCCCGAGACGAGGATCGGGATGGCAGATCTCGTCTCAGAGATCGGCTATGCCGACCGGTGCATCTACAACAGCGTCAGCCTCGGGATGACGGATCGAGAAGAAGAGGCTCTGACCCATTCCGAGATTGACTCCGCCATCCTTCTCGCCTACAACCCCGCCGACTCCAGCGTCGAGGGGACGATCAAAGCCCTCGAGAAGGGTGGTGCCGGAAGGAGTGTCGGCCTGATCGACATTGCCCGCAGCCTCGGGATGACAAACCTCCTCATCGATCCCGGCGTCGTCCCCCTCGGAGACGGGGCAGGCAGGTCCCTCCGGTCCACGGTGGTGGCAAAGGCCAGGTTCGGCCTTCCTACGGGCTCGGGGATTCATAACGCCGTCTCCTCATGGCGCTGGCTCAGATCAAAGGAGAAGACCGCAAGGATGAGCTGTGACTCGGCCTCTGCGGGCCTGGAGATCCTGGCGGGAGGCGACTACATCCTCTACGGCCCCATCGAGAACGCCAGGGAAGTCTTCCCGGTGGCGGCGATGACCGACATCCTCGTCTCTGAGGCGGTCAAAGACTTCGAGATCTGGCCCGCCGCGGATCATCCCATCGGCAGGCTGATCTGAACCTCGATCTCCTTGATCTGAGCCTTTTTATATTCTAGAACCAGAGGGAGAAACATGCATCTTTCGCGAGAGGAGGAGCAAGCCTACCAGGGGGACCTCGGCGATACCCTGAGAAGGGCGATGGAGATCCTGGTAGCCCTCGGCGACATCTACGGGGCCGACCGATTGATCCCCGTCGCAAGCGTCCAGGTGGCAGGGGTCTCCTTCAAGACAATCGGCGAGGCAGGCCTCGAGTGGATATCCGACCTCCGGGGAAAGGTGGTGGTACCGACCGTTTTGAACCCAGCCGGGATGGACCTTCGCCGATGGCAGGATATGAAGATCGACGAAAAGTTCGCCAATAAGCAGCTTGAGATCGTCGACGCCTACAGCAGCCTTGGAATATCGCCGGACTGCACCTGCACCCCTTACCAGATCAGGCCCGACGCTGTCCGGAGGGGCGATCACCTCGCCTGGAGCGAGTCCTCTGCCGTCTCCTTTGCAAACTCCGTCATCGGGGCGAAGACCAACCGGGAGGGTGGCCCTTCAGCCCTGGCAGCAGCCCTGGTGGGAAAGACCCCAAGGTACGGCTACCACCTCGAAGAGAACAGGGTCCCAACCCACAAGATTTCAGTCGAGACCGACCTTGAAAGCTCC
>DUKF01000247.1 GCA_013329455.1 Methanotrichaceae archaeon
CTCGCACCTCTTGAGCCCGACACCACCGACGGCCTCAAGATCTGCACCGAGAGCTACAGCGTCCTCATCAGACCCTCCAACACCGAGCCGCTCATCAGGCTCTACGTTGAGACCACGGGAGACGACGAGGCTGAGCTTGTGACGAGGTTCGAGGGGTTCATAAAAGGAGCCCTGAAGTGACGCGAACCGCAAAAGGGACCGACCATCGACCACCCTTCCCCCTATCGACACCGAGCTGATCAAAGTTGACCCCAAAAGACGTCTGCATTCTGATACCGACCCTCAACGAGGAGGACGCCGTCGCCGAAGTTATCGGAGAGTTCAGGGCGATGGGCTTTGAAAACCTTCTGGTGATAGACGGCCACAGCCGCGATCGGACCGTCGAGCTTGCGAGGGAGGCCGGGGCCAGGGTCGTCATCCAGAGCGGCAAGGGCAAGGGCCAGGCTCTCAAAGAGGCCTTCGACCTGATTGAATCTGACTACATTGTGATGATCGACGGTGACGGGACCTACCTACCCTCCGAGGTCCACCTGCTCCTCGATCCAGTCCTCGCAGGAAGGTCCGACCACGTGATGGGAAACCGGTTTGGAAACCTCCAGAAAGGGGCCCTGACGCGGCTGAACAGGGCCGGAAACAGGCTGATCAACTTTTTCTTCAGGCTGATCTACGGCGTGCCTCTGAACGACATCCTGACCGGATATCGGGCCTTCACCCTTGAAGGGGTCAGGCGGCTCGACCTCACAATGACCGGCTTTGAGATCGAGACCGAGATGACCGTCGACAACGTCAAGAAGGGGCTCGATATCGCCGAGGTCCCCATAACCTACCGGTCGAGGGCCAAGGGCACCCAGACGAAGCTCAATCCCTTCATGGACGGTGCGAGGATCATCATCACCATCTATAGGATGGCCAAGACCCATAATCCGCTGTTTTACTTCGGCCTGATGGGCTCGTTCTTCGGCGCTGCCGGTTTTCTTCTGGGCCTGTACGTCGCAAGGGAATGGCTCAGCACCCGGACCGAGCACGTCCCCCTGACGATACTGACGGCCCTTTTGATCATCGTCGGCTTCCAGCTCTTCTTCATGGGCATCCTCGGAGACGCGGTGGCCTCGATGCACCGGGAGGTCTTGAGAGAGATCTACAGAAACAGAAAGAAGAGATAGCGGCCGAAATCGACAGCCGAAAATGAAAATGGGGCCATAGGCCCGATCCTCGCCAACTGGTGGACCCGAGGGGACGGATCGGAGCTTGAGGGGGAAATAAAGTCGAATTAGAGCAGATCTCCCACCACGTCGTAGCTGAAGATCGGCCCCTCGGTGCAGACGTGGTAATGCCCCACGGTGCAGTGCTCGCACTTGCCGACCCCGCACTTCATGTGCCGCTCTAGGGAAATGTAGATGTCAGGTTCGAGAAATCCCCGGCTCACCAGGTCTTTGGCAACGGCGTTGATCATCATCGGCGGGCCGCAGAGGGCGGCGGTGCCGGGGCTGGGGTTTATGTCTTTGAGAAGGGAGGTCACTAGGCCCACGTTCCCCTTCCAGCTGGCGTCCATCATGTCCACGGTGATCCCCACCTCGATCCCCGCCGCCTGCCAGCTTCCGTACTCGCTGGTGAAGTAGAGGTCGTGAGGCGTTCTGGCCCCGTAGGCGACGGTGACGTCCCGAAAGTCCTCGCGGTTGTCGGCGATGTAGTTGATCAAGGACCGCAAGGTCGCAAACCCCGAACCTCCGCCGGTTATGACGACGTTTCTTCCTTTCATTTTATCGACGGGAAATCCGTTTCCGAATGGTCCCCTTATCCCCATGATGTCCCCGACCCTAGCGGCCATGATCCCCTGGGTGATCTTTCCGGCCTCCCGGACGCAGATCTGGAGTGGCTCTCTTGTGGGAGAGGAGGCGATGGATATGGGGCACTCCCCCAGACCGAATACGGAGACCATCAAAAACTGGCCCGGACAGTAGTCGAGACGGACTGTCTCGTCCTCCTCGTCCAGAGGCCGGAGGGATATCAGGTAGGTGTTCGAGGACTCTACGTCGATGTCGATCACCTCGGCCTGGAGGGGGACGTAGCGGCTCAGCATCTGGTCAGTGCCCTTCCCGGCCAGGGTGCCACTACGCACCCTCTTTTCCTTTTTCAAGCTCTTCTGGTTCATTCGATCGCCTCCCTCAAAATGGACCACCTGTCAATCTCGCTCAAGCAGACACTGGAGCATCTGCCGCACCCGACGCAACCGAGCATCCCCGTCTTCTCGGGAATGTAGACGAACTTGTCCAGGTACCAGTGGCGTAGCCTCTCGCCGAGGGCGGCCCTGGGGTTTGCGCCGCTGGTCATCCTGGAGAAGCCCGCCATAACGCAGGAGTCCCTGCACCTCAGCCGCTCGCCGTCGGGAACGCCTCGATCCATTACGCTGAAACAGTGGCACACGGGGCATACAAGAGAGCATCCGCCGCATCGTAGACACCTTTTCTCGACCTCTCCCCAATCAGTCTCATCGATCGCCCTCCGGATCTCTTCTGGAGTCAATGCCGGCCTTCGATTGGTGATCTCCTCCTCGGCAAGAGATAGAAGCCTCTCTTTCTCTTTGAGGTGTTCGGGCAAGGCCTCTTCGAAATGGTGAGAATGCGCCCGGAGGATGAACATTCCCGCTGGAGAACCCGACTCGACCAGGTAGCCGGAACCGACATCCGTCAGCAGAAGGTCGTACCCCTCCTCGGCGGCAGGACCCGATCCCATCTGGGCGCAGAAACAGCGCTCTCCTGGGGACGTGCAGTTCAGGGCGACTATGATCGTCGACATTCTCTTGCTGGCGTAGGGATGGTCGGGAAGCTCGGTCCCGAAGATCTCGTCCAGCACCTTGATCGCCTGAAGGTCGCAGGGTCTCATCCCCAAAATCAGCCTCGACTTTGGCGGCACATCCTGGAAGGTGTACCGGCCGCTGCACTGGACGTATTTGAAGAGGACCTCTTTTTGGGGAAGGAAGAACTCGACCGGCGAGTTGAGGGGGTTATCGGCATCGAGAGCCAGAGGCTCACCCTTCCAGGTGGCGAAGACCGGCTCGCCCTCAGCATAAACGGGCGCCACGACCTCAAGGGTCTTGCCGAGCTCTTCGATGAGGGGGACCAGGTTCTCGTGGTCGAGGAAAAGGGCGGCGTTCAGGGTCATGAGTCGGCCCTCCTGATCCTGACGCAGGTCCGTTTGAAGTCAGGTATCTTGGACTTGGGGTCGAGGTTGTGGACCGTCAGCAAGTTCACAGGAGCCTCCTGGAAGTGGAAGGGGATGAAGACCGTCCCCTTCGGAACCTCCTCCGTCACATCAGCCTCGATCTCAAGACTGTGCTCCCTCGACTCGACCACCACCTTCTGGCCGCGTCTCACCCCGAGAGCCGCCGCATCTTCCGGATTGATATCGACGGTGGCCCTCGGACGCTCACGATTCAGGAGATGGACCCTTCTGGTCATCGTCCCGGTGTGAAAGTGAAAAAGGCTTCGGCCCGTCGTCAGAAGGAATGGGTACTCGGGGTCCAGTTCCAGGTCCTGGTGCTCCACGGGATTAAACCTCGCCCGTCCGATGGGAAATGATTCCTGATGCAAGATCTCGGTTCCTGGGTGGCTCGGGTCCGGGCAGGGCCAGTGAAGCCCCGATATCCCGAGCCGTTGGTAGCTGATGCCGCCGTAGGGGGGGGTAACCTTTGCGATCTCCTCCATCACCTCTTCTGCGGAGGAGTAGTCGGCATCCACCCCGAGCCGCTTCATCAGGTCCGCTGCCACCCGCCACTCGGACCTCGCCTCGCCCGGAGGCGATACCGCTCGCCTAACCCGCTGGACCCGCCGTTCGGTGGAAGTGAAGGTTCCGTCCTTCTCCGCAAAAGATGCGACGGGAAAAACGACGTCGGCAAGAGCGGTCGTCTCGGTGGGGAATATGTCGGCGACGGCGAGAAACTCCAGCGACTCAAGAGCCCTTTTCACCTGTTCCCGATCAGGGTAGCTCATCATCGGATTTTCGCCGGAGATGTAGATCCCCTTTATCAGGCCTTCCTCGGCCGCCTCCATCATCTCGACGGCGGTGGGGCCCGGGCTTGAGGGAAGGTCTGTTCCCCAGGCTCTCTCCATCTTCTCTCTCGCCGCCGGGTCCTCCACCTTCTGGTAGCCGGTGTAGACGGTCGGAAGCGCACCCATGTCGCAGGCTCCCTGAACGTTCTGGTGGCCCCGGAGGGGGTTGATCCCGGTCCCCATTCTTCCGACGTTCCCGGTGGCTAGGATCAGGTTTGCGAGAGCCAGGACGTTGTCGGTCCCGTTGGAGTGCTGGGTCGTGCCCATGGCGTAGACCACAGCCGCCCTCGGAGCTTCTGCGAAGGCGATGGCCGCCTTTTCGAGATCCTCAGGAGAAATTCCTGATATCCTCTCCACCATCTCGGGTGTGTATTTCGAAACCGACTCCTTCAGGGCTTCAAAGCCCTCGGTCCTCTCTCTTATGAAATCCTCGTCGGCAAGATCCCGTTCAATAATCAGGTTCAAAATTCCGTTCGTCCAGGCAACGTCGCTTCCAAGTTTCGGTTTTAGATGGATGTCGGCGAGGGTTGCGATCTGAGTTTTGCGGGGGTCTGCCACGATCAGGGTCGCGCCACGAGACTGAGCTTCCAGGATGTGGGCCGCAACGAGGGGGTGCTGCCCTGTGGTGTTCGATCCGGTTACAAGGATTGCATCCGACCGAGCGAGGCTTTTTATCGGGTTTGTCATCGACCCGCTCCCAAGGGATATGCTCAAGCCCGCCACCGAGGGGGCGTGGCAGAGCCTTGCGACGTGGTCGACGTTGTTCGTCTTGAGGGCTGCCCTTGCAAACTTCATCAAAAGGTAGTTCTCCTCGTTCGTCCCTTTGGCCGAGGTGAGGACTGCAACGGCGTTTGGCCCCGATTCCTCCTTGATCTCTTTGAGCCTTTTGGCCGTCAGGGATAGGGCATCCTCCCAAGATGCTCGAACCTGACGACCGCCCCGCCTGATCAGAGGAACCTTGAGCCTGTCGGGATGGTGGACGAAGTCGTGGACGAGCCAGCCCTTGACGCAGAGCCTTCCCCTGGCCACGGGGTGGGCTGGCGAAGGGGACGCTCCCACGACCCGGCCGTCCTCGACGTGGATGTAGAGACCACAGCCGCAGCCGCAGTAGATGCAGGTGGTGTGAATCTTTTCCAAAGCGGATCTCTCCTCACGGAACTTAATTTAGGACGTATTATGTGTTTGGGTGACGCATCGCTGGCTCCGATGGACCGGCCGATCCCATCGAGTAGAAACGGATGCAAATTCGATCGGCCTGGCCGAATTATTCGGACCGGTTTTCCGGCCGGCGGTCAGAAGTAACGGCTGAATTTCAAAAAAAGACAAATAGATAAAAAACGAAAAGATGATCTGCATGACCACCGAAACGCTCCTCGAATCCGCCCAGCCGAATAGCGATCCTGAGAGAAGCATGCCGGTTTTGTGGGTGTTCAGATGACGAAAATGTGGATATGGCTTTTGGTTGTTCTCGTTTTTGCTTGCCAGAGCGCATCTTGCGAGAACGTGGTGACTCTCCGCCTCGACGACGAAACTGCGGAAAATGGCTTTCGGATGGGGGATGGAAAGGGCCACTCCGTAATCTTTGAAACCCCCTCAAAAGATTGGACCTTATCAAAAGTTTCAGTCTTTGGCAAGCTCGAACCGAATCGTACTTCCGAGATATTCGTCCTGGAAATCTGGGACGAAGACCTGAACGTGATATCGAAGGTGACGGACAGGGCCGACTCCTTCTTCGACGAGGAGTTCGGCTGGGCTCTGGTGGACGTCCCCGACGTCCAGGTCTCAGGGCTGTTCCTCGTCTCCCTGTACGAGTTCGGCGGGATCTACGTCGGCACCGACATAGGTCTTGCCTCCGGCAGGTCGCTGATCTCGGCGAGAAATCCCAACAGAATCCTGGAGTGGAACCTCGGAAGGTATCAGCAGAACGAGACGGATTGGATGATCAGGGCCACGGGCCGTTCTCCCTCACCGGAAGTCGTAAGCTTGAAGGTACTCTCAGAGGTTGCAACCCCCGATAGCCCCGCAACGATAGAGTTGGATGTCAGGGACCCCGACCAAAACCTCAAGAGTGCGACCCTGTACCTGGCCGACAACGATTCCCGAGAGGTCGTCTGGTCCGACGTCCGGGATCTTGAAGGGGGCGAGGCGAAGGTCCAGTTCTCCTGGCGCGGCACCCTCTTTCAGGTCTCCGGTGGAGAGGATCCGGTGGCGCCCGTTCTCGTATCCGAGAGCGTCAGCATCTCGGAGAAATTCCGACCTCTCCTGGGCCGATCTTCGGCTTGCGTTCTCTTCCTGGATTCTAAAGAGCCCCAAGTTCCGGCCTTCACCTACTTCGGAGATGATGGGAAGTTGAACGGACTGATCGACGTCTATGGACAGGTCCACTACTTCTCCCGGGACGTTGTGAATGCAACCTCCCCCGACACCGATTACATGGAATATCTGGCGAAGAACATAACTGTCGTCAAAGACAAAAGCGCCATTATACTTTATAAAATGACCATTCCATCAGATCCCGGTATTCTATCGTCCGGCTATCATCAGCCGATCGTGCTTTCTAGGTCCCCCCTCTTCAATTACAGGGTCGACCTCGAAGAGATTGAGGCTGAAGCTGGCGATTACCTGCTGATCATCGTGGTTGAGGATCGAGCTTACAACGCAGTTAAGTTCTTTCCTTCGACCAAAGTGAGGATTAGCTGATCAGCCACCATATCCATTCTTTTCAAATTTTACGTATCTGACATATTACTTCCACAATTTGAGGACATTGTTCTGATTTTTTAGCGATTTGCAGAAAGGTTTATTTTCTTATAATTTCAACTTCTGTTGGATTAAGGGAGAGAAATTACTGTCCAGATTACATCGGTTGATGATGCCGATAGTTTGCTTCCTGATTTGTCAGGGGGCTTGTGCCATCGACATATCATTTTCGGCGAGCAATGGCGGAGGCACCGTCGGAATGATAGACTCATACGACGTCGACGACAGCGTCGGAGTTAGCAGCCGATCCTCCGCCAGCTTTGGCGATGGAGTCAGCATGACCGACAGCAAGAGCATATCGGGCTCTGGCGATGCGAACATAAATCAGGTCCTGTACGGAAGTGGCCGAGGTGCAGACTACGTCATAAACTACGCCCTAGAGACCTTTGGGGCCTCCAGCTTAGAGGGTTCTGGCGGCGCAACCCTGACGCCGGAATCTGGCAGTGTCTCGAGATCAGCGTCCACGATCGGGAGTTCGGAAACGTTTTCTGAACTTTATGGAACTCAGGAAGGTGATTTTGCTGGCGTCGCTTCTGGAGTGCTTGACGGCGATCTCACAACCTCTCAGAGCTTTGCGGCAGGTCAGAGCGTTGCCGCCACTCAGAACATGCGCGCCAATGGCGAGGTGGCGGTGGCGTACAGTGAGGCAGAAGACGCCGAAGGCAGCCTTGCCTGGACGAGCTCGTTGATGACGAACGGTATGATGAGCACAGCCCAGACAGCCGAATCGGGCAACAGCGCTCGATCATCTCAGACGTCTGAGATCAACGCCTCTCTCGGAAGGGCCGGGTCCGGAGCGTTAGATGCTGACGGGAACTTCGCCAGGACGTACGTTGAGATGAGAGACGAAGAGGGCGATGGCGTTCTCGTAACCGAGCAGACCGCTGAAGCCGACGGTGGCGCTGAGGCGGATCAGATCTCTTTCATGGAGGCTGATCGTGGAGAGGCTGGTTCCATGGCACGGGATGACAACGGCAACGTCGCAGTTACAGAGGCAGTTATGGTGAACGGGTCCCTTGAGACCGAACAGGGTACCTGGGCCGGCGAAGACAGATGGTTCGATGATGAAGGTGCCGTTGCATTTCAGTGGACTGAGATAATCGCCGAGAGAGGTGCCGCCAGATCCGAGGCACGGGATGACAACGGCAACCTCGCAGTTACAGAGGCAGTTATGGCGAACGGAACCCTTGAGACCGTCCAGGGCGCCTGGGCCGGTGAGGACTGGAGGTTCGAATATGAAGGTGCCGAGGCAGGTCAGTGGACAGAAATAACTGCCGAGAACGGATCTGCCGAATCGTACGCCGAAGACTCCAACGAGAGCTATGTCGAGATCAGTGCCAAATTCGAGAACGGAACCCTCGAAACCGAACAGTGGGCCGAGGCAAGCAACAGCGCCAGCGGATATCAGAACACCTCGATCGAGGGTGAATTCGCATATGCTTTCTGCGAGGCTAACAACACCGGCAAAGACTACTACGCCTACGTCGACAACTGGATCGAAGGGAACGCATCGCTCGAATTCGAGGGCGAGGCCTCCGTGAACGCAAGCAAGGCGAGGGCGAACCAAAGCTCCCACGCCGAGGGCGACTTCATTTGGCCCTGGGCGAACTCGACAAGCTTGGACCGTGAAGTGGTGACCAATGGGACTTACAGATCGGAGTCCAAGGCCTGGACGAACGGGACTGGAGAAGGTGCGGTTATAGTGGAGCTTTAAACATAGGATAGATCGAGCGTACTGAAGATTGCGCTCCTTCTCGACCTCATCGGCTCGGTCGAGGGTGATATCGAGCCGATCGCCGTCACCCCTTCTGGAAGTATCCCCTCGTCCCCTTTCCAACTTTTCATCCGCATCGATTTTTCAGGTGGACGACGTCAGACATCTGATGCTTGCGTTCTCTTTCTGGATTCTAATGAGCTCAGCATTCCTGCCTTCGCTTACTTCGGGTAGGGAAAGAAACTGAAAGGGCTCACCGACCTCTCTGGACGGGTCCACTACATCTCCTGATACGTTCAGAATCAACCACTCTCCGACATCGATTACATGGAATATTTGGCGAAGAATATAACTATGACCAAGGATAAAAGCACTGTTATATTTTACAAAATGACCATTTCACCATATTCTAAAATTCTATCGTCCAGCCGTAATTAGCAGATGGTGCTGTCGAGGTCCCCCCATACAACTACAGGGTCTAACTTGAAGAGATTAAGGCGTAAGCTGGCGATTATCTATTGATCTTCATGGTTGAGGGTCGAGCTTACAACGCGGTTCAGTTTGCCAGGTCGGAATAAGTGAAGATCGATTTATCGATCGAAATAGGTTCTTCATCAATCGATTCATTTTATTTTCACTGATTATTATTGCTGTATAATATACTCCTATAAAAATTGAATATCTTATCCTCGTTATTTTAGCAATTTGTAGAAAAGTTTATCTTATACGGAGCAAAAGTTATAGGTAACTGAAGGAGGGATTCGTCTGTCCAGATTATATCGGTTAATGATATCGATAACTTGCCTTCTGATTTTTCAAGGGGCTTATGCCATCGACATGCATTTCTCGGCGAGCGATGGTGGTGGAAGGGGTGTGAGCATCTGGGACTCCTACGACGTGGATAACAGCGTCGAGGTCAGCGGTGGGTCCTCGGCGAGCTTCAGCGAAGGTCTGAGCATGACCGATTCCAGAAGGATCTCTGGCCCGGGCGACGTCTATGCGGTCCAGGGGTACTCCAGTAGCGGTGGTTACGTCGGCAAGAACTACATTTATGCCCGGGATGCATCGCAGACGCTGGTCTCCGGCAGCGCCCATCTGACGCCCGAGACGCTTGGCGTGGTCCAAGACGTTTCAATAGACGATGCTGATTTGAGCGCCGTCGTCTCCACTGGAGACTTGGGAGGAAAGAGCGCGATGCAGCACGCATCCGTATGGGATGGGTCTCTTGATTCTAGGCAGACCATAGAAATCGACGACGGAATCACGACATCTCAGGATACTCAGATGGTCGGATTCCTTCCCAACGCCTTCGGAACTGCAGGATACATGGACGTAAACCTCGGACAGGGAAACCTGAAGATCGAGGGTGAGGGGGCTGCAGTTGCCGTATCTTCCCTTGACGTGCTCGATGGTACTTCTGAAGTCGACTGCAAGCTCGCAACGGGAACCGGAAACAGCGCCTGGGCTTACGGCGACGTTAGAACTGCGTCTAGCGATCTTGGAGCTGTGGGTGCGGGTGCGGGTGCTGGCAACGTGGATCTCGAAGTCGACCTGAACGGCAACCTCTACATCGATGGCGAGGCTGAGGCCGCAGGAGTCGGGGTCGCTGCAGTCGGTGTGGGTAACGCGATCCGCGGAACCCTGGACGCGAGCACTGGAGATGGTGGCACAACCGCCTCCGGCGAGGATATCCGGGCATTCAACGTTGTCGGCGTTGTTGGGACTGTAGCGGGCGCGGGCAACCTGGGTATGGTAGCCGTCAGCTCGCCACAGATCTTAGCAGGAAACGCTGAAGCAGCGGTCTTCGGTGCAGGTGCCGCAGGCATAATCAATTACGTCAGCGTTGGCAGCGTTGAGGCCAGCACAGGAAACAGCGCTGAAGTGGTCGCAAGGGATGTAGACGCCTTCAGCCTCATCGGTGCTGCCGGAACGGGCGTTGCTGCAGGCAATGTCCAGGCCGACTTCGTGAGCCACACCATAACTGGCGAAGGGTCAGCAGCAGGATCTGGAGCTGTTGGGTTCTTATCTTACACTGGCGCAGACCGCCTGAAGGCAGAGTCTGGAGATAGCACGTCTGCCTCCGGAAAAGGCCTGACGGCCGCTGTTGCAAAAGGCGTTGCGGGTGCAGGTGCCATAGGTGCCACTTACGACTCCGAGGGACCAGGATCAGGATGGGAGGTCGCCAGCGTAGAGGGCGATGCGAATGGAGGCGGATTGATCAGCGGCGACTTCAAGGCCGATACGAGCAACAGCGCAACTGCAAGTGCCAGGAACTTGATTGCGTTTGGCAATTATATTCATCTTGGATCTTACGGAGACGACGGTCAGTCTTACTCAGCCGTGGACACTTATCTGTCCGGGCTGTTTGTTGACGGGAAGCTGAAGGGCTATGCTGGCGACTCAACCAAAGCTATGCAAGAAGGCCACATGTGGGGCCAGTTCATAAGCATTGCAGAAGCAGATTCGTCAGACCCCGTGGGTCCCGATCGGTTGATTAGGACTTCGGATCCCGGATACATCGAGTACGACCTGAAGATGAAGGCGAAGACCGGCGGCAACGGTGCTCACACCAAAGGAAAGGTGGGTTGGTACGTCGATGACGATCGCAGCGAGACGATCCAGGGAGCGGTAGATGCCGCCTGGAACGGCGACAAGATCAACGTCAAGGAAGGGACCTACAACGAGAACGTCAAGATCGACAAGTCTCTTGATGTAGAGGGCGCGGGCGCTGACAAGACCATCGTCGATGGCGGCAGAGTCAACCGCACCTTCGTAGTCGGCGAGAATGACGACATGGTGGACGTGACTCTCTCGGATATAACAATCCAGAACGGATCCGCTGACAAGAGCACCGACTGCCGTGGCGGTGGAGGCGTCAAAAACTACGCAACCCTCGAGATTAAAAACGCCTTGATCACCAACAACGAAGCAGACTGCGGCGGCAGTGGGATCAAGAACGAAGGCAGTGGCACTCTCAAGGTCGTTAGCAGCATAATCACAGGGAACGAAGCTGGCAAAGGCGGCGGCGGAATCGCCAACAACGGCCTGCTCTTAGTGAAAGACAGTGAGATCACCGATAACGAGGCTGGCGCTGGCGGCGGTGGAATCGCCAACTGCGGCGGGACGGCCATTGTGAAGAACACACTGATCTCCGATAATGAGGCCGCCAACTGCGGTGGTGGAATAAAGAGCGAAGGCTATCTGAGGGTTGTAGATAGCACGATTTCCGGGAACGAGGCTGGCAAAGGCGGCGGCGGAATCAAGAACAAGGACGGCACCGCTGTGGTGAAGAACAGCGATATAACCGGAAATTCAGCCAGAACTGGCGGCGGTGGAATCAACAACGATGACGGCGACCTTACCGTGTTGAACAGCAAAATCTCGGATAATTCCGCCCAGAAAGGTGGCGGTGGGATCTCAAACTGCGATTCTGACGGAACCGTCTTTGTGAAGAACAGCGAGATCACCAATAACGAGGCCGAACACTGTGGCGGTGGCATCAAGAACGGTGGCGAGATGACCATCGTAAACAGCTTGATCGCCAATAATGAAGCCGGACGCGGTGGCGGCGGGATTAAAAA
>DUKF01000173.1 GCA_013329455.1 Methanotrichaceae archaeon
CATGTCTTCGTTCTGGGCCCTGACATCCTTCAGCTTCTTTTGCAGCGGCTCCTTCTCACTCTCCAGCCTCTTGGCGTCGGACTCGAGAGTGCTTATGGCACCAGCAATGCTTCCGGTCAGTCCACGGGGGACAGACATCTCAGAGAAACCATGCTCAGCGAGAGCGGCCGAAACATCTCCGGCTTTGTCCACTGGCACGAATACAGCCACCGCGTTTGAGCCACCTGAACTGGCGGTGAATACCTCGTTTACGTATGAGGCCTTTGATACATCGGCCTCAACGGGAGAAGCGACATTTCCCACAAAGGCTGCAAGGGACTCGTAGCCGTACAACAGCTCCAGATCGATCGGCAGCCCGGCCAGGGGCTTCAAGGACTTGGCCTGATCCTGCTTGATCTTGATATCGTTCTCGATCTCAGCGATCCGCTCGGCGGTGGCGATGACGTCATCGCCAACGTTGTCGAGGATTCCGTCTATTTGAGAAAGTACCTGAGACTCAGGGAACTGTTTGTCAGGCATCTTGTCTTCGATATCCAGATATCTCTCGATAGACCGAAGCTTTATGAGCTGTTCGGCGTATTCAGACGCCTTTCCGACGGGCTTGCCCATCCCGAAGGATTCATCAGCACCAGAATAGTTGACGACATGCAACAGATTTAGCTCGTGCAACTTCCCAATGACAGGTTCTATAACCCTATTCGACCCGGCGACGACAACACGGCTCATCTCAACGGGTCTAAGCATGCAACAACCCCATAAACTCCTTTAACAGATGTTCAACCGCAGCGTTTACCTTGCCGCTGGCGGCGCTCTTCATTGCATTGACATTCTTCATGCCGTCGTCGATGATCGCTTGCCTCTTGGACTGAACTCCCGTCTCGGCATCAGCAAGACGCTTCTCGTAATACTCTTGCGATTCAGCCTCAGCGTTTTTCACAATGTTCGTTGCTTCGGCAGCGGCATCGGCGATTCGCTTGTCGCGCTCTTGTTGGGTCCGCTCGATGCTGGCTTGAGCATCGGCTTCCGCCTGCTTAATCTTCGATAAGATTTCGTGTCTCGTCATCTGATCCCTCTACCCTCACTACATCCTTACCGTTTTCAGACAGCGCTACAATCACTCAAGCTGTGATAAACGCTCTGAACACAATACATGTAACAATATAAACTCTTCGGTTTTGGGGGATATCGGCACCCGTTCTGGAATATCTCAACTGGACCAGAACTTCAACGCCGCGTCCAGCTCTTTGTGGCTCTTGGCGTACTCCTCCGCCGAGCTGCCCGCCTTCCAGGCTTCCACCGCCTGGACCATCGCCCTCGCGCCTCCGGTGGTCCCCCAGGGGTGACCATGGACTCCTCCACCTGCCTGGACTATGCAGTCGTTGCCGTAACCCTCCAAGTTGGGGCGGACATTTCCAGGATGGACGCCACCCGAAGCGACGGGGAAGACGGGGCGAAGGCCGTACCAATCATCCCGGAGAGCGTCCCTGCACTGGTCGTTCTCCTCCATGTCACCGGCCATCTTGCCGAGGTAGCTACCCGTGTGGAGGTTCGTTCCCCCGGCCATCCTGACTAGCCTGGATATGGGGACCATCGATATGCCGTGATGCCTGTCCCGGGTGAAGGCTCCGTGCATCGTCCTGTGGACGTGGATCGGGACCTTGACCCCTCTGGACAGAACTTCAAGAGCGGAAAACCCCGCGGTTAAAACGTCCACCATCACCATGTTGGCACCGCAACCGATCACATCCTCGGCCCGATCCAGGATCTCCTCTGCTCCACAGGTGACGTTGACGGCGTAGAAGGCCTTCTTCCCGGTCTCGTCCTCGACTTTGGAGAGCTCTGCCATCACAGCCACCACCCTCTCGTCGATGGGGCAAAAGGACTGGTCGGTCAAGGTCTCGTCGTCCTTGATCAGATCAAGGCCGCCCCTCACCGCCTGGCCCGCCACCACTGCCGTCTCTTCGGGGCTGAGGCCGACCTTCGGCTTGATGATCGTTCCCACCAGGGGTCGGTCGAAGACGCCGAGGATCTTGCGAGCCTCCTTGATCCCAAACCTCGGGCCTTTGTGAGCCAGAACCAGGGTCTGGGGGAATATGACGTCCAAGAGCCGGACCTTCTTGAGGTCTCCAAGGCCGAAGAGGTTTCCCGCCACAACTGAGAGGTACTGGGGGATGTTTCCCGGCTCGAAGAGCTCTTCGGGAAAAGCGATGTACGCGAAGTTCCCCTCGGCCCTCACAACCCTAGCCGCGAGGTCTGATGTCAGCTTCTCTCGCTCCACCTCGGTCCATGTCCCTGTCGACTGCTCCGCGGCGATCGCCTCTGCGGCCTTCTCGATGGATAGATCGGTTTCGACGTAATATTTTGCGATGACTTCCATAACCTCGAACGCTCCTCAACTGTAGAGGTGGTTCTCTCCTGTAATAAAACTCTCTGAGGCTCGGGTGATTCTCGAACCCGAGGCGGAAAAAAGCGAACTCAACTGCGATTCGGTCTCGTTCATCAGGACGACGACGGTCAGCTCGACCCACAATAGCCAACCACAGAACCTGTTCTGAGGGTGAAAACCGCAGCCTCAGCCCGAAATGTCGGTGCCCAAAAGTCCTTTAGGCCATCGAGCCTGCAAAAAAACGGAACCGTAACAGGTAAAAGGCTGCACGTACAGCGAGATCTAACAGAATCATCACGGCCGGTTGGCAGTATTCCGGATCAACACGCCCCCATCAGTCATCGGCCAAGGGCCGAATGAGCCTGATAGATACCGATTTCGATTCGAGGGGTCGACCGGATAGAGGGGATTGTAAATGAGTAAAATCACTATCAGCTTGATCAAAGCAGACGTCGGCGGATGGCCTGGACACGCCACCGTTCACCCCGCACTGAAAGAGACCGCAGAATCGGTTCTGGCCCAGGAGAAGGCCGCTGGAAAGATCATAGACTTCAAAGTGATGGCGGTCGGCGACGACCTCCAGCTCATGATGACCCACCTTTTGGGAGAGGACAACGCCGAGATTCACGGTCTCGCCTGGGATGTCATGTGCAAGGCGACGGAGAAGGCCGAGGAGCTGAAGCTCTACGGCGCGGGTCAGGACCTCCTCGGCGACGCCTTCTGTGGAAACATCAAGGGGATGGGGCCGGGCGTTGCCGAGATGGAGTTTCACGAGCGCGTTGGAGAGCCGGTCGTCGCTTTCATGATGGACAAGACCGAACCTGGGGCATTTAACCTGCCGATATTTAGGATATTTGCCGACCCCTTCAACACCGCCGGCCTCGTCATAGACCCCAGCATCCACCAGGGCTTCATCTTCGAGATCTGGGACATCAGGGAACACAAGAAGGTCCTGATGGAGTCTCCCGAGGAGATGTACGACATGCTGGCCCTGATCGGCGCCAAGAGCAGGTACGTCATAAAGAGAGTCTACCCCAAGCCCGGAAAGCTTCCTGAAGACGAGCCCGCCGCCGTCATCAGCACAGAGAAGCTCTACCAGACTGCAGGCAAGTATGTGGGCAAGGACGACCCCGTGGCCCTAGTGAGGGCCCAGTCAGGCTTTCCCGCCCTCGGCGAGGTCCTGGAACCCTTTGCCCTCGGCCACCTCGTCAGCGGCTGGATGAGAGGAAGCCACAACGGTCCCCTCATGCCCTGCGCCTTTGAAGACGCCTGCTGTACCAGGTTCGATGGACCGCCAAGGATCATAGCCGCCGGGTTCCAGATCGCCAGGGGCATGCTGATCGGCCCCGTCGACCTCTTCAGAGACCCCGCCTTCGACCTCACCAGGCAGAGGGTTCACGAGGTGACCGACTACATGCGAAGGCACGGCCCCTTCGAGCCCCACAGGCTGCCGATGGAGGACATGGAGTACACGACCCTGCCCCACGTCCTGAAGACCCTCGGGGAGAGGTTCGAAGACAGCGAGTAAGCGTTTGGCAAAGCGGAAACTTATTCGGACAGTCTCCCGCACCCACCCTGATGAAGATTTATGCGGCTTCAGGCCACATCTGCTGGCCTGAACCCTTCCGAACTCTTTTCTCCACCGACCTCATCTTTTCTCAGGGACCGGGACGAAAAATGATTAATAATTATGGGAACTAATTTTTAGCATATTCTGATCGGCGAACCTGGCTATCGCGGTTTGCCTTTCAGGATGCAAAATTTTGACTTGGGCAGATCAAGATTAGGGTTGTGAGCTGGTTTGGAGACGTCCGCGAATCCCAATAAGATGGAGACGAAGGCAGGACCGATGGACGAAGTCGAAGGCGAGGTCGCAGCCGGAGCGAAGGCGATCTCCGATCTTGAAGAGAGGGCAGGGACTGCGACTGTTGGGGAAAAGGGCAAGGCACGGAAGATCGCGGGGCCCGAGGACGAGGTCGAAGCTCAGGCCGAGGGCGAGTCGAAGAAGGCCAAGCCCGAGAAGGCGAAGAGAAAGAGGCAGAAGTTGAAGGTCGCCCACCCCGAAAGATGCATCGGATGCTTCTCCTGCATGTTCGCCTGTAGCAGGATTAACACGGGCCGAGCGTCCCTGGACAGAAGCGCCATCAAGGTCAAAACCCAGGGAGGCCTGGAGGGCGACTTCGCTGTTGTGGTCTGCCACGCCTGTAAGGACCCCCCTTGCGTCAGGGCCTGCCCCACGGGAGCTATGGAGCAGAGGGAGAATGGTAGGGTAGTCTTCCACAGGGATCTATGCAAGGGATGCGGCGCTTGCGCCGACGCATGTCTCATCAGGGCCATCACCCTGGACAGCGAGAAGAAGGCGGTCAAGTGCAAGCACTGTGGTGCCTGCGTCGCCTTCTGTCCCCACGGTGTCCTGGAGCTGGAAGAGGTGGAGGAGTGAGGTGTCGACTAGGGAAGTGATATTTGATGCTCAGAAGAATTCTTTACATCGATCTCGGCAAAAATGAGAGCTGGGTCGAGGAGAGGTACGACCTCTTTGAGGAGTGGCTGGGCGGAACGGGCGTTGCAACCCAGCTCCTTTTGGAGGAATGCCCCGAGGGCATAGATCCCCTGTCGCCGAAAGCCCCGATAATATTCAGCATCGGACCATTAAACGCCCTCTTTCCGGCGATGACCAAGACCGTCGCCACCTTCAAGTCGCCCCTGAACGACGAGCTGGGCGAGTCCTACGCCGGCGGGAGGCTCGCCATGGCGATGAGGTTTGCGGGCCACGAGTCGATCGTCATCAAGGGCGCGGCTGAACGGCCCTGCTACATCTCCATATCCAACGACGATGTGAAGATCAAAGACGCAACCTCGATCTGGGGGATACCTGCCACCGTCGTCGGGCACATCCTGCGCGACGTCGAGACCGGTGTCGGGAGAAGGAGCATAATCAGGATCGGGCCTGGAGGAGAGAAGCTCGTCAAGTACGCGGGAGTCGTCGTCGACACCTACAGGCACTTCGGCAGACTCGGCCTGGGGGCAGCGTTCGGGTCGAAGAACCTGAAAGCGATGGTCATCTCGGGAACCGAGGACATCGAGGTTTCAAACTCCAAAAGGTACAGGGAGATCTACAACAAGCTCTACAGGACCGTCGTCCAGACCGACGCCATGGAGAAGTATCACGACATCGGAACCTCCATCAACATCAACGTCTTAAACCAGCTGAAGGGGTTGCCCNNCCACCCGAAACTTTCAGAGCACCAGCTTCGAGGGGGCTGAGAAGATCAGCGGCGAGTATCTCGCCGACAACTACCTATTCAGGAGGGTCTCCTGCGCTCACTGTCCTATAGGCTGTATTCACATCGGGATGCTCAAGACCTCCTTTTCCCGACAGCACGAGCTCGAGATCAGGAAGATATCTTACGACTACGAACTGATCTACGCTCTCGGATCGAACCTTGGCGTATCCTCGCCTGAGGGGATGCTGGAGCTGATCGAGGCCTGCGAACGACAGGGGATTGACGCCATCAGCACCGGCGTCGTCCTCTCCTGGGCGACGGAGGCCCTCGAGCGGGGCCTCATAACATCCCAGGATACCCTCGACGTATCCCTCCAGTGGGACGATGTCGATGGTTACCTGAAGGCTATAGATAACATAGTCAAGATGCCAAACGAGTTCTACTCGGCCCTGGCAGAGGGCGTCGAGTTTGCCTCAAAAAAGTACGGCGGCCAGGAGTTCGCCATGGCCCTCGGTAAAAACGAGCTTCCAGGCTATCACACAGGTCCCGCATCCATCGTCGGCCTGACAGTGGGGGTGAGGCACTCCCACCTCGACAACGCCGGCTACAGCATCGACCAGAAGGCAGCGAAAAAAAAGCTCAGCCCCGAGGAGATGGTCGACGCCATAATCAAGGAGGACGACTCAAGGGGCGTCTTCAACTCTCTCATCGGCTGTCTTTTTGCAAGGGGCGTCTATTCCACCGAGAACATAATCGAGGCCCTGGGATCGGTGGGGATCAATAAGACCGAGGAGGACCTGGATGTTCTGGGCCGAAAGATCTTCATGGAGAAGTACAGGTTCAAGAGGCGGGAGGGCTTCGACCTGAAAAAATCGAGGATACCCCACAGGTTCTACGAAACCGTGTCGACAATGGGGATGGTCGATCCGGAGACCATCGAGACGATGATGAAGATTTACCGGGAGCGGAGAGGATGGTGACCGATGAGGAAAGCTTGCAGCCGTCCCATGCTCGTGCTCTCCGAAGTGAAGTAATCCAAAAACGGCGGCGTCATGCATGATTTACACAATAACCCTCAACCCAGCCCTCGACCGAACCCTATGGATCAACGAGATCAAAGAGGACGTATCAAACCGGATCATAAGAGAGGAGAGTTACGCCGGAGGCAAGGGAATCGACGTTTCCAAGGTCCTGACGGCTCTCGGAGTGGAGAATAGAGCTCTTGGCTTCATAGCGGGCTTTGCGGGACGACAGCTAGAGGCCCAGCTGATCAGGGATGGAACCCAGTGCGACTTCATCCCAGTCTCCGGCGAGACGAGGATCAATGTCATCATCCACGAGATGAGCACGAGAAAGCAGATCATCTTCAACTCCTCAGGCCCCAAGGTCAAGCCTTTCGAGCTGATAGAGATCTCCGACGTCGTAAAAAGGCTTGAGGATCCAGAATTCATAAGCATCGGAGGAAGCCTTCCGCCGGGAGCTCACCCCGAGATCTACAGAAAGATCATCGAGACCGCAAGGCTTCGGGGAGCAAATGTGGTCCTGGACGTCGATAGGGATGCCCTGAAGATCGGAATCCAGGGAAAGCCTGACGTAATCAAGCCGAACATCCATGAGCTGAGCCACCTTGTGGGAAGAAAGCTGGAGAAAAGAAATGAGATCCTGGAGGCGGCCCACGAGCTCAACAGAAAGGGTGTCGGAATCGTCCTCGTCTCCATGGGACCGAAGGGCATCCTCCTCGTCACCGATGGAAAAGTCTACCATGCGGTGCCCCCGAAGGTCGAAGTGGTC
>DUKF01000225.1 GCA_013329455.1 Methanotrichaceae archaeon
GTTGTGGACCTTTATGTCAGTCACCATCCTTGAGAGACGAGGGTTGGCGTCCACCTCGACGTTCAGAGAAGTCAAGGGCACGTCGAAGTCCGGCTCGAACCGAGACTCACGCTCGTACCCGCAGGGGAAGAGGTCCCTCTCTGCAAGGTACCTCTGATCGAGCCTCAGATCGACGTTATAAAGCTGGGCCTGCAACCGGGTCTGCTTCTCGATCTTCTCGGCCACGTCCCTTGATGCTCGAATCTTGTAACCGTCGAGAGGGCCGTAAACGGTATCGAAGCTGCACTCCACCACCTTGAACCGGCTTTCCAGCCCCTCGATCATCTCCCAGTGGGCGTGAGGGTCCTCAAGATGCATGTAAAAAGAGGGCGAGTACCTGAAGGTGAGCGGTTTGGGTGAGTCTCTCTCCCGGTCCCATAGCTCTACAGCACCCCGGTGATAGGAGTCAAATATCCACATCGTCCTTCTTCTCGTTCTTTTCCAGGTCACTCTCCTTCAAAAGCTCTATCAGAACGGAGAAGACCGCCGCCTCCAGGGGGTCATCTAGAGCGTAGAAGGCCTCGCTGGAGTGCATCTTGACCATCTCGGCCAGCCTCTGGCCGTATATCTGGTCCTCTTTATTCAACGCTCGGGAGGCTTTCAGCCACCTGTTGGCCACTTCCTGAGACCCCATCCGGACGCTCTTGAAGGTTCTGCCCATCAGAAGCCCTCCAGAGTTCTCTGGCCCTTTGAACCTGTTTTGAGCTTCTTTGAAGCCCGTTTGTAGACGTACTTCGGCACCTCGTTGAAGACGAATACCCGGTCGGCAGACTTGGATATCTCTTCAAGGTGAGGATCGGTCCTGGGCGAGTACAAAAGCACTGCCGAGCCGTTCGCCGTTTCCTTCAGGGCTTGGCCGACGTATTCAGCCATATCAGATGCACCTTCGAAGAGGCTGGGGTCGTGCTCGAATATGATCAGGGTCTGGTATGCCTCTTTTAGGATGGTCAAAAGCTGGTAGGCGGTGAAAGCTCTTCGCACGTCCAGTTCGGTGAAACGGCGATCGAGCTTGTCGAGGATTCGAGAATAATTTCCGCACACGTAGAGGACCTGGATGCGTTGAAGGGTTTTCAGGCTGCAGTTGAGCGAATCGACCAGTACATTGTCAGGGCCTACGAGGATGTTGAAGGTGTTTGGAGCGAGAGTGAGAGGGGGTTGGAGTTCGAGTTCCATGACCGCCAATTTTCGTTCGAGAGGATGTAAAGTCTACAGGATGGGTGGCGAAAGTATTCGTCTTGCCTTCGCGCAAATAATTTCAATCTGAAAGTTCGGAGCTGAAATTTACGAAGGCGACGTGTCATTTATATAGACAAAGTGTGAAACTTCTCTAGATTAGCCTTGACCTTCAGTCTCAATAAAACAGTTGTTGATAACCCAAGTCAGGCCACAAATGCACCTAACATCGTGCTTATTAAGGCGACCGATGCATTGCCTTCATCTAGTTCAATCACTACCAACTAAACCATGACCACAGAACTAAATCGCTATTTCATATGTAAGTTGGTCACCAAGGGCGAAAGTTACAGGTTATGTACCTGTCAGAGATATTTGGAGGTGCAAATTCGATGAGCAACGAAGAAAAAGAAGAGCAGAGCGATGAAGAAAAGGAAGAGCAAGTCATCCGAGAAGAAGATGAACATGGCAATATCCTCGTCTATCCTGCCTGGTCAAAGAAGAATGCACCAAAGGACAAGCAGGAAAAGTGGGAAGTTCCGATTTATATCTGAACAGGGTTGAAGAATGAATCGAAACGCGACAAGTGCGCTTGTTCAGGAAACCATGCTGGACTTTGCCCGTCTGACTGGGCTTGAACCTGCCGTTGCTCATCCCCAGCGCTATCTATGGACTGATGCGTTCGCGGTTTGCAACTACCTCGAACTTTTCAGCCAGACCGGCGACGCGACCTATCGTGATCTCGGCCTGCGCCTCGTCGACCAGGTGCATCACACCCTCGGCCGGCACCGTGATGACGACCCTAGACGCGGCTGGATCAGCGGCGTCGATGAGAAGGTGGGCGAGAAACACCCGACGGTAGGGGGCCTTCGGATCGGAAAGCAGCTGAACGAACGCAAGCCCAACGAACCGCCCAACGAGAGACTGGAATGGGACCAGGACGGACAGTACTACCATTACCTGACAAAATGGATGCACGCGCTCAACTGTGCGGGTCAGGCCGTCAAAGATCCGATTTACACCAAATGGGCGATAGAACTCGCAAAGACAATTCATTCCAGGTTCACTTTTGCCCCCCATTATGGCGGCAGGAAGAGGATATACTGGAAGATGAGCATCGATCTCAGCTATCCCCTGGTTCCGTCGATGGGCCAGCACGATCCCCTCGACGGCTTCGTCACCTACAGCGAACTCCAGGCGGCCGCAACCAGTGATTTCGGAGAATCGTCGCTTCTGGACCTCAAACCTGAGATTGCCGACATGGCAAAGATCTGTCGAGGCATCGACCTGGTCACAGATGATCCGCTCGGCATCGGCGGCCTTCTCTTCGATGCTTCTAGAATTGTACAATTGACGCTACAAGGCAGATTGAAGAACACAAGTCTCCTGGAAACCGTAGTAAATTCAGCCCTGATCGGAGTGGAGGCTTTTGTGAAAGGCGAAATGCTTGAGCGCCCTGCCGAGCGCCGGCTGGCCTTCCGGGAACTGGGACTGTCGATCGGGCTCTCAGCGGTCGAAAACCTGCTCACATGGATTGAGGAGAACCCCTGCCTGTTCAGCCGGAAAAGTTCTCTGCAACGACATGTTGAAGACCTCGTGGCGTACCTACCGCTTCGCGAAGTGATCGAACGGTTCTGGATGGACGGCAAAAACTGGGAAGCCAGCACTTGGATCGATCATCGTGAGATAAACATGGTGATGCTTGCAACCAGCCTGGCACCGACCAGATTTCTGGCGATCTGAGCCAGCGCGCGACCTTAACAGAGTATCGATACTTTGTCCTTTGATGGTTGCTATTAGAGCAACGAGAAGATTCTTGCCCTCCCGCGCATTTCCACAGTGATTTTGTTCTCTCGGCCCAGCCACCCCAAAGCACCATAGACTTCGTCACGCCCTAAGGAGGTAGCTTTAATAATACCACCGATGGTGCTCGGACCATTATGATCGAGGGCTTCCCACACGAGTCCCGCTTTCTCGCCAAATATCAACTCAACTGTCGTTTTCGTCATGTCAATTCACGCCCAGTTCGGTATAATTTAGGTATAGTACCCTTTTTGAGATAAATAAGATATATAAGTTATCGACAGTTTGTATGCATGAAAACATAAGATTTCATATCTATTAGAGCTTGGGCCAAAGCCGAGCGTCAATCCTCCTTTTTGGTAACATTCGCCCCTTTCATTCCCAGCTGATCGATCGAACACTCGTCGACTGTTTTGTCCTCTCGAACCCTCAGGAAGACCGGCGCCCTAAGATGCTGATTGGGGGTCAACTCCAGGGCCTCCACCTCCACCACCTGGCGAGGCTCCAGCCATTTGACACTGGAAGTGGAAGGTGGTTGAGAGAAAGGCGACTTTGGGGATAACTGGAAGCCTCGGGTTATCTCCACAAGCTTCCTCTGGGAGAAACCTGTTCCTACCCTCCCGACGTAGATCAGTTCACCCTCGGAGTCGTAGGCTCCCAGCAGTAGCCCGCCGAAGTAGGGCTCTCGATGGCCCTTGCCGGGAATGTAGCCCCCCACCACCAGATCTGCGGTCAAACTCTTCTTGATCTTTATCCAGTCCGAACTCCTAATGCCTGGCAGGTATCTAGACGACTTGCGCTTGGCCATTATCCCTTCCAGCCCTAGCTTGACTGCCGCCTGGTAGTAGGCTTCTCCCTTCTCCAGAAGATAATCAGTGATGGTTATCGAATCGCTTTCCTGTAGCGCCTTCTTAAGAATTTGTTTTCGTTCGATCAAGGGGAGGTCCATCACGCTCACACCTTCCCAGAAGAGTATGTCGAAGACCACGTAGGTGGCCGGCATGCTCTTGGAGAGATAGTCTATCCTGAGGCTGTCGGCCTGATGATCCCTCTGGGCCAGGGAGGCAAAGTCTGGCACGCCTTCTTTGAATACGGCGATCTCCCCGTCCAGAACGCAGTTCTTAATCCCTTGGGCCAAGGAATCTGCCAGCTCGGGGTAGCGAGGGGTGATCCACCTCAGTCGCCTGTTCTGCAGCGCTACCCTTTGTTCCGAGAGGTGAGCGATGCACCTGGTGCCGTCTATCTTGGGCTCGAAGAGCCAGTCTTCAGAGGAGAAGGGATTACCAGAGACGGCAAGCATCGGTTTTATCGGTCTCATGGTCTTAAACGGTGGTGAAAAACCTGAATGAAACGGGATTTAGATCATTTGATGGACTCTGCGGTCTCCTTCAGCGCTTCCATCAGGCTCTTGGCTGCTGGCTTTCGTGTTTTCTTCTCTATCCGGATAACCTCGCCGCGAAGCTTGGTGCGGACCATCTCTTCCACCATCTCCCGGTACTCGTCCTTGTAAAGGCTCAGATCCAAATCTCCGGCCAGCTTGTCCACGATCTCCCTGGCCAACTCCATCTCTTTCTCATCCGGCCGGGGCAGGTCCCTCAGCTCCTCCATCTCGGCAGGATCGAGCACCTCATCAAAGTACCGCAAGATTGTAGCCACTATGGCGTTCTGGTAGTAGTGCACCAGTACGACGCGCTCCTTGGAATGCATCGTCATCTTACCGATGGCCGCCTTGCCGGTCCTCTCCATCACACTTCTCAGCAGTGAGTAGGAACTCTCCGAACCGTCCGGCACCAGCAGGTAGGTCTTGTCGAAGTAATGGGGGTCGGCCTGGAAGAAGTTCACAAACTGATCCAGATGGATCACGTCGCTGGATTCGGGCTGTGCCGCCTCCAACTCCTTTTCGTCGAAGATCATGTACGTGTCCTTCTTCAGCTGGTATCCATGGACGATCTCGCTCAGGGGTACTTCCTCGCCCTCTTCGCAGTATCGCTTGTAATGGACGGGAGTCTTGCATTTTTGGTGCAGCATCCGGAACTTGATCCGTTTGTCTCTGGTCATTGGGATCATTTTCACCGGAATGTTGACCAGCCCGATGCTCAGGCTGCCTGACCATATGGCCCTGGGCAAAGTGGCCTTTTGCCCGGCCTCTTTCTCCTCAGTTTCGTCTTGCTCTACCTGCCTCTGGGAACCGACCATCGAAACCACCCACTGGTATCTTATGAATGATAGGAACTACTCAGTGGTCCTCTCCAATGCTACAAACGCACCTAAACTTGATAAAATTTTCCTTATCGAGAAATGCCCGGAAGCCACCTTCAACCCCCCTTTTTGGAAGCGACGTGGCGTTAATGTTCTTCGTCCTGGCTGCCATCGGGTGCAAGATCTCGATTCACATTCCGAGCAGCCATCTCCAACGCCGCCCGACCCGCGACTTCGTACGCCCTTGGAAGGAAGGACGCAAGATTGGCGTCGCCTATGGAAAAGGGTGCATCACCGAGCCGTTTGAGGACGGCGTTGGCGACCTCTGATGGAGTGGGATAAGGAGCGACAAATTCCAGCTCCTCGCCGAATTCCCAGAATGTATCCAGACACTCTTCCAACGGCCTATCATCCAGAGAAGTGGAACCCTCGTCTTCTGCTTCCCCTTCCCCTTCTCCTTCATCCTCCACCAAAGTTGAAACGCGCCGTTTTCGAAGAGCTTCGATGATCTCCTCCTTTGTCCTTCCCCGAAGCTTGAATATGAGAAAAGGGTCCTCGTCGAACTTCTCTGCCATGAGATAATAGACCGCTGCGATATGCTTGCAGGGGTATGTCCAGTCAGGACACGAGCAATCGGTCTTGATATCTTTTTTGCCCGGAAAAAGTGAGCTTCCTGCCTCGGTGAAAGCGTCCTCGATATCGGCCGGCATCTCTCCAGAGAGAAGCTTTGCCGCGAATATGGCCTTCGAGGCCATGACTTCTGTTGCTTTATCCCAGTCATCTTCGGCGATCGGGGCCAATCGAATCTTGATATCGTAGGGCTCTGTTTGCACGCCCTGGACCTTGGATTTGACAAGCCCCTTCTGGACGTCGATGGAGATGACCTGCCCTTTCCGGGCATAAGAGCGTCCTCTGCCAAGCCTCGACCCCATGTTGAAGGATTCCAGCAAGGCGACCCATCGTTTCGACCACCATTTTTCTCCGATGGCACCCCGTCTGCTCTTCGCCTTTATGCCATCTTTAACCTTCTTCGGCTTATCAGATCGGTAATATCCCCAGTAGCCGCTCATCATCGCTCACCTCCCGACAATCATTTCCGGATAGACTCGCTGCTCAAGGTTAGAACATCTCGGAGATCCTCTGTGGACAGCTCGGTCAGCCACGCCTCACCCGTGCCGATGACCGACTCTGCAAGTTCTTTCTTATCCTCGATCATCTTATCGATCCGCTCCTCCAGCGTACCCATACAAACGAACTTGTTGACGAAGACGTTCTTATTCTGGCCTATCCGAAAGGCTCGATCAGTGGCCTGGTTCTCGACAGCCGGGTTCCACCACCTATCGAAGTGGAAGACGTAGTTGGCAGCAGTAAGGTTTAGGCCAAAGCCGCCTGCTTTGAGGGAGAGGATGAACAGAGGCGGTCCATTGAGCCCATCGGACTGGAACCGCTGGATCATTGCATCTCGCTGCTTTTTTGGCGTTCTGCCGTGGAGGAAGAGCACCTCGCACCCAAGTTTCTCCTGGAGATGGTGCCTTAGCATGGTGCCCATTCCAGCAAACTGCGTGAAAATCAGTGCCTTGTCACCTTCTGCAAGCACCTCTTCCAGCATCTCTTCCAGACGGGTCAGCTTTCCAGAGCGTCCGGCCAGAGGACTTCCATCCTGAAGAAATAGGGCAGGGTGGTTGCAGATCTGCTTGAGCTTGGTGAGGGCTGCCAGAACCAGACCTCTGCGCCCAATCCCATCCGAATATTCGATCTCAGCAAGCATATCTTCGACCACAGCCCCGTATAGAGTGGCCTGTTCAGGGGTGAGGTTGTAGTAGACTTTCGTCTCAACCTTATCAGGCAGATCCCTGATTATGGCAGGATCCGTCTTGAGACGCCGGAGGATGAAGGGTTGAGTCATACGCCGGAGCCGTTCTGCTTGCTCCAAATCCCGATACGTCTCGATCGGCAGGGCATAGTTCTCGTGGAACTTGATGGCAGACCCTAGGTATCCAGGGTTGAGAAAGTCCATGATCGACCACAGTTCAGACAGGCGGTTTTCCACCGGGGTTCCGGTGAGGGCGATCCTGTGCTCGGACTTGAGCCTCTTTATGGTCTTGGTCTGCTTTGCGACGGGGTTTTTTATGTTCTGGGCCTCGTCGAGGACAACGTGCCGCCAGCAGACCATCGATAGAAGGTCTTCGTCTCGCTGAGCTGTTGCGTAAGTGGTGACGACGAGATCACAACTTTTCGCTTCTTTTGCAAAGGCGTCCTCTGATAGTCTATCTGGGCCGTGATGGACCATCACCTTGAGCGAGGGTGCGAAACGCTCTACCTCACGTTGCCAGTTTCCAACTACCGACATGGGGCAAATTAGGAGGGAGGGTCCGGGAAAAGCTCCGATAACTCGTTCGTGGAGAAGGAAGACGATGAGTTCGATGGTCTTTCCTAGGCCCATATCGTCCGCAAGGCATGCTCCAAATCCCAGCTTGTGAAGATAGCGGAGCCAGGATAGGCCCTTGGCCTGATAGTCGCGGAGGGTTCCTTTGAAGCTGAGGGGCACATCGACCGTCTCGATCTCGCCTTTTNNCCAGAGAGACGGCTCAGCATATCATGGATGCGCCCTTCTGCCTCGACCTGCAGGACGGGAAGGGCACCCCCAATGCTTTCCTCGGCGCCAAGTCCCAGTCGCATCGCCTCCTCCAAATACATCTCGCCCGCTCCGTCTTTGCGCCTTTTCTCAAAGAACCTTATCGCAGCCTCTATGTCCTCGGGAAGTAGTTCCACCCATTCTCCCCGGACCTGGACCAGGGGGATCTTGAGATCGATCAGCTCACGTAGCTCCGCCTCGGTGAGGGTCGCTTCGCCCAAGGCCACCTCCCAGTCGTACTTCACGACCGACTTTAGCCCGAAGAGGCCTCGACTTATGAGAAGATCGGTCTCGACATCGTCTTCGGGCTCTTTCAGCCTGAGCCTCAGGCCAAGACGTTCACCCGGCTTTTCCCACCAGTACGGGAGAAGGATGCCAAAACCGTTCTTTTCCAGGAGGGGCGCAGATTCGCGCAGAAACGAGTAAGCCTCCTTTGTTTCCAGCTCGAGGCCCGATGGACAAGCATTTTGGAGACACCGTTCAATCTGAGATGATATTCTGGATGCCTTGCCTAGGTCTGCCAGGAGCTGTTCCTGCGGATTTGCGATCTTTCGTTTGAGGAAAGTTGCGGTATCGGATCGAGCTTTCCAGACCTCTTCTGCCGGAACAAGGAGACTTTGGTCGTCTTTGGCCTGGAGGAATATGCGGACCTGCCACATCCCACTGTTCTCCTCCTCCTCCGGGCCCAATGGCGCATCCAGCCTGAAACAGGTGCGGAAAGGCGCATTTGGCGATACGGGCTTGAGATGAGAGTGCCAGTATTGCATGTCCCTTGAGAAGGTGTTCAGCTCTCTGGTTGGGGCTTTGAGTGCGGGATCTTCATCGACGAGGGCTTTAAGGAATTGGTTTGGCAAAGGCGCAACCTTGGAAGATCGATCGCCGAGGTGTGGTTCGAGCTGGATTTTATTGGTCCTAAGGGACCAGCGCACAAAGACATCAACTGCCTGGTTGATGAAGCTCATTACCAACTGCTGAGGGTTTGACTCGTCTTTTTGTCTTGATTTCGTTCTTGATTTCTTTTTTGAACCGATTTGCTCCTCAAAGGCTCGACAGCTGTGTGGAAGGGAATTCGAGAGCATTTTGATTCGTTTCTGGTCTTCCTCGTCAATTACCGGTACCCAAAGAGCATTGCCATCTCTTGCCGTGGGAGCAAACTGCTCTCGAGCAATGATCTCAAGAGAGAATCTGGCAGCTACAATCCAAAACTTGAGGGAGCTTGCGAAGACGATTCCGTGCGGTGGATGAACGGGCAGATCTAGCAATAGATTGAAGGCAGCATGGGGGTCGAAGACCAGAGCGTCAATGTACCAGGGGAAAAGGCCAGAGGGCTGTTCAATAACGCGATCTTCTCTGACGAGCCATGGTGACGGAAGCGGTCCCCTTTTAGTTCCAGGTAGCCCGAAAATTTTCGTCTCGGTCCCAGAGGGGGTCTGCCCAAAGATGGCCACGATCTCGTCAAGCAGCATCTCTTCCGGGACGCAGAAAGGATGAGGTCTAGGTTTTGGTTTCTTGGCCTGTCGTCCCCGTGACGCCGGAATCGTCAGTGGAAGCACTGATGACTCTGCCCAAAGATAAAAGCAGGCGTTATCCCAGACAGCGTGTAAGACGAGCATGCTCTTAGAAGAGGATTTCAGTTGCACCGCATATAAGTAAGGTCTGTTCCAAGTAGAGGACACAGTTATGCTGCCCCGCCTTCCCCCGGCGCTCGACTCGAAAACGACAATCGATAATTTATGGCTCTTCGCTGTTTTGTATGGATTAATTCGCGGGATCGCAAATCCAGAGGTTCGGTAGTAACAACATCACGATCGCCGGAAATCTGAACGCTCATGAAATGTTTCGCTACCAGCCACCTTAGAGCAGGACTCATGGCAGGTACTTGTATGATTGAGTCCGCAAGTTGATATCTTGAAGTTACCCACACGAAAAGAGCAAAGAGCCAGGATTTTCGGTGCGTTAGTGCAGCTTTGTCTCCTGTTCAGGCTTCCCAAGGCATCGACCCTTCGACGGATTTTATGTACTCCTCCTTGGACATCCCTTTGCTCTTCTTCATAGTCTCTTTGAGCTGATCGCCGTAATCCTTGAGCCAATCGAACTTGGTGCAGGACGCAAGCTCGCTGCAGGAGCTGCAAAGCTCGTGACCTTTCTCCCTGGCACAGATCCTGATGGTGCAGTCTGGGGGCCCGCCTCCGCTTTCGCATCCGGCGCAAATGGCGAACTTGGTCATCCACTCCAGTCCCTTGACAACCTGAGCCCAGTCGATCTTTCCGCCATCCTCCGAGACCAGCGGCGCCCACTCGGAAATCTGACAGTCCTTTATGAACTCCTTGGTTCGGCCAGCAGTTTCGGCTATGGTGCCGCTGCCGAGAGGGCATGAAATGCAGACGATCCCACAGGGGCCGACCTGAGTCCCGATTTTTTCCGATTCTTCCTTCATCGCTTGAACGACGTTCTTTCAAACTATTTATATTAAACCATTGAATGTATGCGGATCGCCTCACCACGAAAACTCTTCTCGGTGGAAAAATTTGTTCGGGCCCATGAAGACGAAGAGATTCGCAGGAAACGAATCTGCAAAGAAGCGAAGTCCCTTGTAAAGCCTCACGTTGCCGTACTAACTTTGGCGTGCCGATAATTTCGCACGAAGTAGCTCCAATAGATCGCTTTTCTTCAGCTGATTCAGTTGGCTTGAATTGGCCGAGACGGTCCCCTCGGGTGGAGTTTGGAGTTTGGAGTTTGG
>DUKF01000207.1 GCA_013329455.1 Methanotrichaceae archaeon
TCAAGGAAAGGATCAAGAATGTGGCGAAGGAGAGCGGTTGCGAGGTCTGCCTGATCGAGGTCGGGGGCACAGTGGGCGACATCGAGAGCATGCCATTCTTGGAGGCGATGAGGCAGCTTCGTAACGAGGAGATGGGAAACGTTGCCTTCATCCACGTGACCCTGGCGCCGACGACCACCGACGGCGAGCAGAAAACGAAGCCGACCCAGCACAGCGTAAAGGAGCTTCGATCCCTCGGCCTTCAGCCCGACATCGTTGCGGTCCGCTGCACGCGGCCTCTTCGGGACGAGACGAAGTCTAAGATATCCCATTTCTGCGATGTGCCCGTCGAGGGGGTGGTGAGCAATCACGACGTCGACGACGTCTACAAGGTGCCTCTCCTTTTGGAGGAGCAGCGTACTCCCCTTTACCTGATGAAGATGCTCCGGCTCTATCCTCTCGAACACAGGACCGACTGGGTGGAGCTGATCGAGAAGATGGTCTCGATCAACGATTCCGTCAAGATGGCGATCGTGGGCAAGTACACCGCCGGGTCTCAGGGGACGACCCACATGGAGGAGACGTACCTTTCCATCCGGGAGGCCCTGAAGCACGCGGGAATCGAGGCGGGGGCCTGGCCCGAGATCACCTGGATCGATGCCGAGGATTTGGAAGACAATCCGCCAGAGGAGGTCCTCAAAGACTTCGACGGCATCCTGGTGCCCGGCGGCTTTGGCGCCCGGGGGACGGCGGGCAAGATGGAGGCGGTCACGTACGCCCGCGAGAAGGGCGTTCCGTACCTGGGGATCTGTTTTGGGATGCAGCTTGCAGTCGTTGAGTTTGCAAAGAACGTCCTGGGCCTCGAAGACGCCAGTTCCACCGAGTTCGGCGAGACTCCGCACCCGGTCATAACGATCCTTCCCGAGCAGGAGGGGATCGAGGATATGGGCGCGACGATGCGTCTAGGAAACTATGACGCAGAGCTCCGGGAGGGCAGCATCGCCCGCGAGATCTATGGCAAAGATCTCATCGTCGAGCGGCACCGGCACAGGTACGAGGTGAACCCCGATTACGTCTCCATGATCGAGGAGAAAGGGATGATCTTCACCGGCAAGAACAGAAACAGGATGGAGATCGCCGAGATCCCCGACCACCCGTTCTTCTTCTCGACTCAGTTCCACCCTGAGATGAAGTCGAGGCCCGGCCGTCCCTCGCCCCCGTTCCTCGCCTTCGTCGAGGCGATGAAGGAGAGGGCAGGGAAGCGAGCGTAAGTAAAGGCAAAAAGCCGCAAGCTGCGCCGCTGTGCCGGGCGGCGCGGAAAATCTTTTTGGCAATGACCGTGATGTTTAAGATTTGAGAGATAATAAATCTGAGGGGGAATTTCAAAATGTATCTTACCGAATGCTTGATCGAGAATGTGGGGCCAATCGAGCTTTTAGATTTATCTCTGTCGTTAGATGAACATGGCTCGCCAAAACCTATCATTGTAGTTGGAAAGAACGGTTCAGGCAAAAGTATACTGCTTTCCTACATAGCCGATGCTCTTATGGAGTTTGCCAAAACTGCTTATAAGGATATCGTAGAAGGTCAACGAGAATTTGAGTCACCGTTTTTTAAATTAACAGGCCCCATAAACCAAAGAATAAATTGCCAATTTGGCATCGGCTTGCTACAATTCTCTACAGGAGAGAAAAGTTGTTCATATGTAGACAAATCAGGAATTCTAGCGTTTGATGAATACGCAGATAAAATGCGAGAACGATTTAAAGATATATCTTGGGATAAGGAGGGAAATATCAAGAAAGTTTCAAAAAATGAAAAAGATTTTGAGGATATATTCAAGAGATGCTCTATTTGCTATTTTCCTTCAAGTCGAAAAGAGATCCCTCATTGGCTGAACCGTGGAAGCGTGGATGATGAATTGACGTTTCAACTTAAGATGCAGCTTACAAGTACACTTGGAAAACCTGTTTTCGTTGAAAGTTGTGCAAACGAAAATAAAAAATGGGTACTCGATGTTTTTCTTGATTCCATGGTAGATTTCGAACCCGCCGAGGACAAATTCAAGATTTTGGGTAATATAAATGACAAGCTTCTATTAAAACAAGGCCGTGCCAATGTCGAGGCATTGCTTAAGAATATTCTTCAAGATGAATCGATAAGTTTGGGTTTAAGTTATCGAAACGCACGCCGTTATAGGCTACATGTCAAGAATATCGAAAAGATCATTATTCCAAGTCTCGATCATTTGTCATCAGGGCAATCTATTCTTTTTAATTTATTTACAACGATTATCCGATATGCAGATATTGGAGATGTCAACAAGAGTATCCACTTAGATCAAATAGAGGGAATTGTCCTGATAGACGAAATAGACGCGCATCTAGATAGCCAACTACAATATGATATACTTCCAAAAATGATTAAGTTGTTTCCAAAAGTCCAGTTTATTGTAACGACGCATTCCCCGCTATTTCTGCTCGGAATGGAGAAGAATTACGATGTTGATGGATTTCGGATAATAGAAATGCCCAATGGAAACGTGATATCTACCGAACGTTTCTCTGAATTCAAAAAATCATTTGAATATTATAAGCTGACCAAGGATTATGAGGATTCCATACAAAAACGTCTATTGGAGAGCACAAAACCGCTGGTATTAACTGAAGGAGAAACTGACCCTATTTATATTAGAACTGCGTTAGATTTATTAGGCCACAAGGACCTTTTAGATCAACTAGATATCGATTGGGTTGGAAGAAAAGACGAACACGGTAATTCGATTAATACGGGAAAAGACAGTCTTAATACCGCAAAAAGATTTATTGAAGCAAACCCAAACGCATCCAACCGTAGCATTCTGCTTCTTTATGATTGTGATGCAAATAAATCAGAAGAGAATGAGGAGAAGATTTTCGTCAGAACTATATCTAGAAATCCAAAAAATGATAAAGTAACAAATGGAATCGAAAATCTTCTTCCCTCAAGCTTATTTGACGATAAGTTCTATTACTATAAAACCAAAAAACAACTAGGCGGTGGTGGAGAAAAGATAGAGAAGAGATTAAAGAAAACAGAATTTTGTAGATATATATGTCATGATCGAGCTAACCATGAAGAGTTCAAAGAGTTCGACAGAATTGTTCAGATTTTAGATGAGTTCATCAAACTCACACGTGGAGATTAGGTCGGATAATCATGTTTTTATCTAGATATCCTCCATTTGATTACTCCCTCTTACTATCTCCCTGTGCAGCCCGTCCGTCTCGATAAAATTCTGCCGAAACTTATTTGTGCCGACATCCAAATAAATCACCCCTCGGAGTCCCTCGCATGACCGATCAGAAAAGCCCCAGGCGGTCCGTCCCCCGGATCGAATCGATCAGAATCAAGAACTACCGGGCGCTTTGCGACCTGGAGCTCAAGCCCCTCTCGCCCCTCACGGTCCTCCTGGGCCCAAACGGCAGCGGCAAGTCTCTCCCTTTTCCCCGAACCCTCACGGCATCTGCTTTCCGAAACCGAAGATGGGGGTCATGATTATGTTTGCGAGAAGGCAAATCCCGCCGGCCAAAAGGCCCGTCACTATCGGCGATAGCTCCAGCAGGTGCCCGAAGTAGGTTCCCAGATAAAAGCCCAGGCCAATCGTGACGATCATCTGAAGGATGCGAAGCGATCTCGGATCGATCATACGCCAAGAGCTTTGCAGTCATCTTTTAAAATGCTTTGTGACCTCTCCGGGCCGGATGGGTGAGGGCTATTTTGAGGTGCCGATCGTGGTGGGCGCCGCCCGAGGACAAGCGAGATCCGGATCGAGATATCGGGCTTCTGGGCCCACGGGCCTTCGCGCCAAGGGAAGGACATAAGGCAGAAGCGATATAAATAAAGTAAGCATGTCCCTCGATATCTATCATGTAGACGCCTTCACAAGAGAGCCCTTTTCCGGAAACCCGGCCGCCATCTGCCTCCTCGACGAGCCCCGGGACGACGGATGGATGCAGAAGGTGGCGCGGGAGATGAACCTCCCAGAAACCGCCTTCTTGACTACGTCCGGGGGTGGCTTTCGCCTCCGCTGGTTCGCGCCCAAGGCCGAGGTCGACCTCTGCGGTCACGGCACCTTAGCCTCCGCCCACGTCCTCTGGGAGGAGGGGATCCTCGCGCCTGGTGAGACTGCCAGGTTCGAGACCAAAAGCGGCCCTCTCTCCGCAGAGAAGAAAGACGGCCTGATCGAGATGGACTTTCCGGCAGAACCGGAGAGGGCCGTCAAATGCTCGCCGCCCATGCTTGAAGAGGCGCTGGGCACGCGGCTGGGCTACGTCGGCGACAACAGGTTCGACCTCCTCGTGGAGATGGATTCTGAAAAGACCCTGCGCATGCTTCGGCCCGACTTCAACCTTCTGAAAAAGATACCAGTCCGCGGAGTGATCGTAACCTGCCCCAGCGACTCTCCAGAGTACGACTTCGTCTCCAGGTTCTTTGCTCCGTCCTTGGGGGTCGACGAGGACCCGGCGACCGGCTCAGCCCACTGCTGTCTCGGACCCTACTGGGCCGAAAAGCTTGGAAAAACCGAACTCGTCGCCTATCAGGCCTCGGACCGGGGCGGCGTCGTCCGCGTCCGAGTGGGCGAGGATGGAAAGCGCGTCGGCATCGGCGGCGAAGCCGTGACAGTCCTGAAAGGAGAG
>DUKF01000022.1 GCA_013329455.1 Methanotrichaceae archaeon
CAAAGAGTCCGCCTGGCAAGATCTGATTCGCTTGACCGGCGACGAGGACAGATATGTGCGAGTTTCCGCAAACCATTCTCTAGGCAAGGCCTCAATATTCAAGGCGACAGAGGCTGAGGGCGAAGAGGACTTCAGAAGAGAGCTGGAAAACGCACTGAAATATTTCGAGAGATCCGCAGCAGAAGCTTCGTTTTTCAATCCGGCCAAATTCTGTCTTCCTTTCTATCGATCGTTTTACGTTCTTACCTTCAAGAAGGAGGGCTCTGAAGCAGAGGTACAGAAATCTCTGGCAGAGGCAAAGAGTGCATCAGAAGGATCGAAGAGCAAAGAAGATCTTTTGAAGGCCGTGGAAAATCTATCAAATGCCCTGAAAGAAACCCAAAGTCTGCGAGAAAGGGGGTTTGAAGCTGCAAAATGCGATCTCAATTCCTACAGGCTGTACTGCGACCGTGCTGTGGAGCTTCTGGACGAAACCGAAGAGAGGGCACCAGGTGCATCTAAGATTATCAAGATGGGGCTGCCGATAATCGATCAGCGGATAAAAAACCTGCTCGAAGGCATCAGGGACAAATCAGAAGAGATCTGTAAAACTGGCGACCCTTTGGAAGCGGAGTTGGGTTGCAGAATACAAAAACGTGCTACATCTGCCCTGGAAAAAAACTGCGATCCAATGGAGGTTCAGAAGGAAATTGATTACATTCTTAGACGAATCAGCTTATGGAGTGATTCAATTCTTGACAAGGATGTGAAGAGATATATAAAAGATAATATTGAAGATGCTGCGAATGAAGACGACATAAAGAGGCTTTCAATAATCCGTATTCTGTTGGAGGATATAATGAGCAGTAAAGACACGTCAAAATATTTAATCAAGAATTCAACGGTACAGATCGCTGAGGGAGAAGGACATGAGCAGGAAATGAACGTATCATCTAACCTCAATAAAGAAATTCACCAAAATAATAAAGAAAAATATGAAGGTCCATGGTGGAAGAATAAGATGTTCTTAGTCGCCGTAATAACGGCTTTAATCGCCTCGATAGGCGTTTTGGTTTCATATTATAAATAATACATAGTTTTAAAATTATTGAGGTGGGGTGTAGCGCCCCTCTGACTGAAACGACCCTCCCCCAAAGAGATTTTTCGATATCCTCAGTAGTGCACCAGCGTCCCGTCCCTCTTCGCCTTTCGGACCGCGTACCTGAAAGCTAGGAGGCTCGCCGGCAACAGGAGCGCCGAGAAGAGGACGAGCGTTCCCACGTCCGGTGCCAGGTCCCGCAAGCTGTAGCCCTGGAGAAGGGCGTGCCTCATACCGTTCAGCGAGTAGGTCATCGGCAAGAGGTGCGAGACCGTCTGGAGCCACGAGGGAAGGACTGTGATGGGGAAGAAGACGCCCCCGAAGAGCTCGGAGGTGCTCATGAAGAGCATGTTTATCGGGTCGCCCCTCTTGAAGATCATGATGAAGCTGGCGGAGAGGATCCCGATGCTACTGAAGCATATTATCGTGAGGCCGAGGATGATCAGCGCCCCCAGGACGTTGGAGCCCGCGAGGCTCACGCCCAAAAGGACGCCGATTATCAGGTAGAGGAGGACCCGAAAGGAGGCGAAGATGAAGTTCCAGAGGGTCGAGAGGGTGATGATCGCCGAGGCGTCGGTGGGGGTGACGAGCATCGCCTCGAGGGTCCCCATCATCTGCTCGTCTCGGACGCTCTCGGAGAATCCCCGAAGCGAGACCATCAGATACCCCGAAAAGGCGATCCCGATCAGAACGAAGGAGAAGTAGTCCCCGCCGTAGGGTGCGAGGTACTTCTGCCCGGCAGATCCGATCAGCTTTGCGACGAAGTAGTAGGTGAGGATGTTGAAGAACATGAAAAAGAGCCGGAGGAAGAACTCGAACTTGTAGCTCATCTGGAGCATGTAGCTCCTCCTCACAAAGGATAGGGCCTTTCGATAAATCACAGTCCACCCCTCCTCCGACCAAGGCCCCCCCGGTGGGCAAAGCCCCTCCGGTCGGGGCGGAATCCTCCGCCTCCGCCTCGCTCCTCGAACCTCTTTCCAGAATAATGCAAAAAGACGTCACTGAGCTTCGAGCCGTTCCCAAGATTCTCCTTCAGCTCCTCGGGACTCCCGACGACCTTTATCCTGCCGTCATCAAAGATCGCCACCCGATCGCAGAGCTCTTCCGCCTCTTCGAGGTTGTGGGTCGATATGAATATCGTCTTTCCCCGCTCCTTCACGATCTCTTCTTTGATGAAATCCCTCAGGCTCTGGGCTGCTCCCGGATCGAGGCTTCTCGTCGGCTCGTCCATGAATAGGACGGCTGGATCGTTGAGGAGACCCCGGGCGATGGCCATCCTCTGCTTCATCCCGGCAGAGTAGTTAAGAAACCGCTCGTCTGCGGCATATTTCAGATCGACAACCCCGAGAAGCTCGTCGACCATATCCCTGGCGTCGTCGCAGTAGAAGTTGTGAAGCGATGCGAAGAACTCGAGGTTCTGCCTTCCTGTGAGCCTCCAGTAGAAGCTCCTCTCATCGGTGGTGACCAGGCCAATCGATTCCCGAACCATTCCGCTCTCCTTTTTGACGTCGTAACCGTTTACGCTGGCTCTGCCACCAGTCGGGAGGATCAGAGTGCAGAGGATCTTTATCAGCGTCGTCTTCCCGGCCCCGTTCGGCCCGAGGATGCCGAAGACCTCTCCCCGTTTGACCAAGAGGTCGACTCCGTCTACGGGAGTAATCCCGCCCGCTGCGGGCCGACGACGGATGAGGTCGGAAAGGCCCCTTTGCACCACGAACGTCTTCGTCAGCTTGCGCGTCTCAATAGCGTTCTCCACGATGGTCCCGCCTCCAGAAACTGCCACTCTCGAAATCGCCATATTCGATCATTCGAAGCTCAGATCACGTCAAGCGAGCTTGATCCCCTTGATTTCAGAGATGCTGCGAGGAAACCCGTTTCTTCTCTTTCCGTTCGTGAAGGGCCTGTTATCGGGGATTGGACGCGAGCCGTTCGTCTTGATCTGCTTCACCGGCACGATGAAAGGCGCCTCCGACTGGGACCTCACCGCAACCTCGACGTTGTAGATCGCCTCGATGTTCTCGGGTGTCAGAACCGAGGCGGGATCTCCGACGGCCATTATCTTCCCCTTCTTCATCATAATTATGCCGTGAGAGTACTTCGAGGCGAGGTTGAGGTCGTGGAGGGCTATCAGGGCCGTCATCCTCCTCTTCCTCACCAGGTCGCTAACGATGTTCATGACGTCGAGCTGGTGCCAGATGTCCAGGTTGCTCGTCGGCTCGTCGAGGAGCATCACCTTCGTCTCCTGGACGAGGGCTCTTGCGATCAACACCTTCTGCTGCTGCCCTCCGCTCAATTCGCCAAAGCTGCTCATGGCCAGATCCTCGATCCCAAGCAGCCTCAAAACCTCCCAGACCTTCTCCTCGTCGTCGGAGCTGCTAAGCCAGCCGATGTGGGGCCTTCTGCCCATCAGGACCGTATCGAAGACGTTGGAGGAGAAGGTCCGAGCCGAACTCTGGGGCACGTAAGAAAGGTTCCTTGCGATCTCCATCCGATCCATCTTCGTCACGTCCTTTCGATCGATCAGGATGCTGCCGCTCTTGGGCGAGAGGATCCGATCGATGCACTTGATCAGCGTCGACTTGCCTGAGCCGTTCGGCCCCACTATCGTCACGAGCTTCGAAGGTCCGATCTCAAAGCTGACGTCTTTGAGGATCGGCGAGCTGTTGTAACCAAACACTATTCCCTTTGCCTGAAGCTGGATCATCATGCCCAAAACTCCCTCCTTCTACCTTTCAACATAAGATACATGAAGAACGGAACCCCGATGATCGAGGTCATGATCCCCGTCGGTATCACCGTCGGCGCGATCACGTTCATTGCAACGCCGTCTGCGGCGATCAGAACTGCAGCCCCCAGGATCCCAGAAGCCGGGATCAAGAACCTGTGATCTCCGCCCAGGATCATCCTTGCCATGTGGGGCGCCACAAGCCCGATGAAAGAGATCGTCCCCGTGAAGCAGACGACTGTTGCCACCACCAGGCTCGATACCAGCATTATGAATATCCTGACGTGCTCTGTGTTCACTCCGATGCTCTTGGCGGTATCGTCGCCTGCCGTCATTATGTTCAGATCCCAGGCCTTGAGCATCAGAAGAGGTATGCAGATTCCAAAGACGGCGAGGATGAGGGGGATCTTGCTCCAGGAGAACGCGGCAAGGTCTCCCATCCCCCACGAGGTCATGAGCCGGAGCTGTTCGTCATCGGCGAAGTACTTGAAGAGCTGGCTCATGGCGCTGAAAAAGTAGTTCACTGCGATTCCCGCAAGGATCAGGGTCTCGGAGCTCGCGCCCTTGATGGCTGCAAGCCCTATGATGAAGCCGGAGCAGAGAAGGGCAAAGAGAAAGGCGTTACCAATGAGAAGGTAAGGGCCGCCGACGATCGATATCCCGATGACCGCCGCAAGCGAGATGCCAAACTGGGCCCCTGCCGAGATTCCAAGGGTGAAGGGGCTTGCAAGAGGGTTTTTCAAGACCGCTTGCATAACACACCCGCATATCCCCAGGCCAAACCCGGCGAGGATACCGCCCATGATTCTCGGGAACCTTATGTTCCAGACGACCCTCTTCGTCAGAGGTTCCACATCGAAGTAGCCGGGATAAAGCCTATCGATGAGGGCGCGGTAGGCCTCGGCGACGGAGATGTCAAGGGGCCCGAGAGTTATGATCACTCCCGTCAGGATGATGATGAAGGTCAGGATCGCCGCCATGAAGAGGTACCGTCCGAAGATGAAGGAATCGTGAGCCTCCTGCATCCTGCTCCTCTTTCCGGCCCGCGCCGAGGTTCGCCTCACCGTCTTTGCCATATCCACCACCAGGACTTACCTTTCGACCACGGCCCTCGCAAGCCCCGCGGTCGCACAGATATCCTCGGCCGAGCGCCTGGGTGTGTCAGAGTGGGTCGATACGACGATGAGGTTCTTCTCCTTTGCGATCTCGGTGAGGGTCTGAAACTCCCTCAGCTTCAGGGCGCTGGGCTTCTCCTCATAGAGGGTGGCAGCATCGTTCATCCTTTGGGACGCCTGAAACTCTCCCTCCGCAAGGATTATCCTCGCCCTCTTCTCCCGTTCAGCCTCCGCCTGCCTTGCAATCGCTCGAAGCATGTTCTCGGGCAAAGCCACATCCCTCATGGTGGCGGTGGTCACCTTGATCCCCCAGGGGTCGGTCACCTCGTCCAGGATCAATTGAACCTCCTTGTTCAGCTCGTCCCGATTGGATAGGATCGTGTCCAGCTCGTTTTGGCCGAGGACGTCCCTCAAAGTCGTTTGGGCGAGAAGTGCCGTTGCAGCCTCGTAGTCTTCCACCTCCACTATCGCCCTCGTCGAGTCTGTGACCTTGTAGTAGATGACGGCGTCGACGTCGACGCTGACGTTGTCGCTGCTTATGACAGTCTGTCTTGGAACGTCCAGCTCTCGGACCCTCAGGTCCACCTTGACGATCCTGTCAACGATCGGTATTATCGGAAAGAGACCTGGGCCCTTTTCGCCGAGAAGCTTTCCAAACCTGAAAACGACGGCCCGCTCGTACTGCCTTGTGATCTTCAACGATGAAAATAATATCAGGCCGATGGCCAGCACGCCAGCCAGCAGCTGAAGGTCTAATGCCACTTTTCAGCCCTCCTGAAACTTCGTCTTGTAAAATTTGAACGTATCACGAGCTTTCCGATGTGGGCCACCATATCATGGCGCTCTTCGTCCTCCGCCTGAAGGTGAATCCTCCACCATTCTCGCCGTCATCGCCTTCGAGATTTTTGGCGAGATACTCTCTCAAAAAGGGCTCGTTCTCCTCGGGGATCCCCCTCATCACCTTCCACCGCCGGACCGCCTCATCGAGGCTCTCGTAGCGCTGAACGTGCTCTGCATCCCTGATCTCGACGTTTGCATAGATCCCCATCTCGTGCAGTATGTTGTAGAGGAGCATGTAATCGGATCGCCAGCCTCCTCGTCTCGGCGGCCTATCGTAGACCCGCTCCCAGAGCTCCTCTTCGAGATCGTCGAAGAACCACTTGCCAGCGGAGGTGAAGATGTAAACGCGCTTCTTCGCCGCTGAATTCATCTTTTCCAGGGCCTCTTGAAGGTCGAACATCCCAAGAGAATGGGAGGCGATGACCACGTCATGAGGCTCGATATCGACTCCGAGCTGGACGTTCTCCCACCTTTTTTGAATGCAATGAAAATTGGAGAGTCCCACCTCTGCCATGTTCTCTTCAAGGCAGTCGAGCATACCTCTCGACTGATCCACCGCAGTTACTGATCTCACCCTCTTGGCGATGGGAACCGAAAGACGGCCGGTGCCAGCGCCGACGTCCAGGATGGTGAAATCTGGATTGAGCCGCAAGCTCGTAACCTGTCGATCGGTCCGCTCGCTTCGCTCCTTTGTCGACCTGTTGAACTCTTCTGCCCTCTTATCCCAAAATTCTCCTGGGTTTTCGCGTCCCCTTCTTCCGCGCCCCTCAGAGATCATCGCCTTTCGTAGCTCGTTCCAGTTTATAATTCCGGTCAGCTCTTTTCCCTCCATTATTTCTGATTGATCGGATGGTGGAGGGGCGTGGACCATCGTCTTCCACCCACCTCCAAACTTCTCAAAATTTACTGCGAGTTCAAGTACTCCCTCGGCCAGACGAGGTAGTCGGCATACTCTGAAAAGACGTCGTCAACCCCGAGAAACGCCTTCATGATCTTGTTGCCCTCTTCCTCCAGGTCCATGTCTTGAAACTTGTCTGGGTGGAGCACTTTGGCCATGTAGACCATGTTCAGCAGGCTTCTGTCAATCGGCATGCCTCGACAATACGGATAGAAACAGTTGTGGACGTTGCCGTTCTGGACCGCATTTATCGACTCAAGATCTGGGGAGGAGCTCAGAATCTCGATCGTCTCCACGTCGTCTGGCGAGAGGATGTACTCGGGGTCCCAGGCGATTATCTGCTCAATTCCTACGTTGATGGCGCTTCCTTCGAAGTCGGTCAGTCCACATTCTGCGGCCACGTTTCTTCCGCCTGCAACCTCCAGCGGCTCATAGAAGGTCACTGTACGCGTAAAATCGCGTCCTTCTTTCGGATCGTAAAAGCCCTTGGAACTTCCCCGGGGCGCAAAGTAGACTGTAGGCTTCTCGCTTTCGTCCAAATTTTCCGTGACAGATCTTACCATCTCGACCTCAGAGTCGATGAAGTCGATCAGCTCTTCGGCTTCGTCTCCCCTTTCCAGAACTTCGCCTATGAGCTCGATCTGATCTGAGACCGTCTCAAAATCGAAGTCGGTTCCGACGCATACTACGGGAGTGCCCACTTTCTCCTGCATCTCATCGGCCCGATCAGACCAGAACATCGCCTCGAATATGACGTCGGGCGCTAGGGAGGCCATCAGCTCGTAATTCACAGTATGTCGGGTGCTAATCTCGGGGATCTCTGCAAGCTCGCCGCCGCAGACGTTTTCCCAGCAGCTCGGACAGGTCTCTTCGCTCCCATTTTTGGGGCAGACGCAGCTTCCAATCGTGGCCTCGTCGGTTCCAACGATCTTGTCGCCATCGCCCAATGCAATGACCGTTCTGGAGTTGTCCGGGTTGGTGGTGATGATACGCTCTATTGGCCCCTCTATCGTCACAACCCTTCCGGCCATGTCAGTGATCGTTTTTGGGTAATCTTCATCAGCAGCTGAGGGCGATGCTGCCATCAGCACCGTTGATGCGAAAAGCACCACCATCAAAGACAAATTCCATCTCATTTTATGCACCTTCGATCTTGAAGAAGAAGTTCACTGAGCGTTCAGGTACTCCCTCGGCCAGACCAGGTAGTCGGCGTACTCTGTAAAGACGCCGTCAACTCCGAGAAAAGCCTCAAAGATCTCGTTGCCCTCTTTTTCCAGGTCCAGATCCTCGAACTCATCGGGGTGGAGGAGCTTGGCCATGTAGATCATGTTGAAGAGGCTTCGATCTGGAGGTCTGCCCCTGCAGTGAGGATAGAAGCAGTTGTAGACGTCTCCGTTCTGGACCGCGGCTATCGATTGCAGGTCAGGAGAGGTCAATACGAATTCGGTGGCGCCCTTGTTATCGGCACTGCTGCAAGAAACGAAGACGTAGTCCGGGTTCCAGGCGATGATCTGTTCGATCCCGACGTTTATGGTCGTTCCTTCGCACCCCTTTGCAACGTTGATCCCGCCGGCGATTTCTACGGGCTCATAATCGGTCTGGGTGCGGGTGAAGTCGCGTCCTTCCTTAGGATCGTAGAATCCCTTATAAGCGCCCCTCGGAGCGAAGTAGACCTTTGGCTTTTCGCTTTCGTCCAAATCGTCAGTGACCGATCTTATCATATCGATCTTTGACTCGACGAAACCGATTAGCTCGTCTGCTTCCTCTTCTCTCTCCAGAAGGTCACCTATGACCTCGATCCGTTCGTAGAGGCCGTCATCGCGGCTGTATACCCAACCGTCTCCACCGGCGACGACGCAGGGACAGCCCACCTTGCTCTCGAACTCCTCGATGTTGGTGGGGCTGGAGGTGATGATCACATCAGGATATAAGGAGGCCATCAGCTCGTAGTTAATCTCGTATCTTGTGCTGGTCTCCGGAAGGTCCGGCATCATCCCGTCGAGGACTGTCTGATAGCATTCCAGACATCCCTCATCGAAGACGCCGAAGTTGGTCGGACAGAGACACGACTTGACCGCCTGCTCAGAGGCTACGATCTTATCGCCCTCGCCGAGGGCGATGACGAGCCGACAATTGTCAGGGGCTCGGGTGATGATCCTCTCCACGGGCTTGTAGATTGTCACCTCTCGATCTTCGGTGTCGATTATCGTCCTAGGATAGTTCTCGTTAATGTGCTCGATTTTCTCAAGCTCCTCGGAGGTGATCGTCCCATCGTCGTAAGACTCCTCGGCAGCCTCCAGCTCCTCGTCTGATACGATCATGTCGCCATCGAGGTCGCCAGGAACCACCACTGAGAGGGCGAACGCTGGCGAGAATGAGAGCGAGAACGAGATCGCCAAAAGCATGAGAAAGGGCAATCTTATAATTTTGCTCGTATTTTTACACACTATAATCATCATTATACCGCCCAATTTACGACTTAGTTTTACGAACTCAAAAAAGATTCGTTCTATTTATTATTGTTGGTATGAAAAATATGAATAAAATCATTAGAAAGGAGTGATAACGACCGCCAAAGATGAACATCTGGGACGAATATACAAAAAAGTGATGGAAAATGAGACGTGAGAAAGACGAGAACGAAGCATCTGACGATGCCTCTTTTTCAGCCCTGAGCCGTCTTTCCCATGATCCAAATAAGCGATATCGTCAGATTCGATCGTTCATTCCTGTCGTATTTTTTTGTCGAGCAGCATCTCAGCGTCCCTCTCGGCCAGATCCGGGATAGGCGGGATGGGTGTAGCAAACTCCATCAGGCCCCAAGATCATTGACATCGGCTTTGCGCTCTCAAAGTCCATCCCACCCCTCTCGTCGAAGAAGCTGTCGTTTCCTTCCAGATGGACGACCTTCCCCACGATCAGGGAGTACTTCTCCCTCAGGATCTCCTCGACAAGTTTGCACTCCATCCAGGCGATGCAGCCATCGATTCCTGGGGGCTTCACCTTCACCGAGGGCCGGGGCAATAGATCGGCCTCTTCGAACTCGTCGGCCTCGGGTGGGAAGCTCTTCGCACATATCTCGACCACCTCAACCATATCGACAGAGGGGATGTTGACAACGAACTCGCTGGTATCCCGGATGTTGTCGAGGGTATCTCGCTTCAGCCAGGAGGCGATCAGGATCTCGTCCAGGGGCCTCAAAATCGGCATAATGCAGCCCCAGGGTGCGGCGTTTCTGACGCCGTCCTTCGATACCGTCGATATGAGCACGACTGGCATCGGCAAGACTTGGCTCCTCATATTCGGTTTAAGCATCATATTCAATCACATGTCAAATGTTTGATGTGAATTAATAAGAATTGCTGTTCCCAGATGGCGACGAAATCCGTGCATTTGATCCACTATACCTCTTCACGTCGACGAAAGAGAGCCTGTTCAGGGCGATCGGAATGTCGAGAGCCATATCGTTGTGGATTTAGTAGAAGGTCGACCTGGCCTCATGCCTCTTCTTCGGCCTCCGTCTACCTGCTCTTCCAGAAACCTCTCGCTCTGGGGAGTGCCCCTCTTCTGCCATTTTATCCGAGGCGGATCGTCCAAAAGTATGAACCATTTTAATTAAAATGTTGATTAATATGAACTTCAATCGAAAAAGTTATAACCAATTTGGTATCACTCTTGTCGTCTTGCGTAGCATTAATTCATAGATCGCAAGTCAAGTTTCGAACAACAGGTGATAATGTGAAAATGGATCGATTTGCAGTGACGATTCTGCTCCTTATGGTCCTGGTGCCGGGAACGGCCTTGGGCGATGGGGCAGAGATGTACCAGCTGGGCGCGGACGCAACAAACTACGCCATGGAAGAGCTGGGATTCGAGAAGGGTGATTTGAACGTGCTGGCCCTTACCAACGCTGGCTACCCGGTAATAGACGGCATGACCACCGATATGTGCCTGGATGCGGTGATGGAAGTATCCGGCTGCACTCCGGGAAAAGAGAACCTGATCAACATCCTGAGCCCTCCCTGGAAGCCGCTGTGGTTTGGCTTTTTCAACAATAACACTGGCGAAGCGGTCTACATGAAGGTGAACGCAAATGCCACCGGTTTCGAAGTCCAGGAGAAGGACGAGATCGACGCCGACTACGTCTTGGCCAACGTCGACACTTGGGAGCCGGGCGTCTTCGGCCACATGATGCCCATCGCCAACATCTGGGCCCACGAGAAAACCCCCAACGTATTCATGAAAGCGGTCTGCTTGCACGACCACATCTGCCCTGGGGTATCCAGCGGCTTTTTGGAGGCGAGGTACGTTGAGGACGAGCTTCCCATAACCGACCCCAACAACCAGAGCTACAAGGTGATAGCCTGTCCCAACTGGTGCAAAGATGACTACTTCCAGGTGGCCTGGGACTGCACCCCAGGAAAGAAGGGAATGTACGTCAAATACCTCACCGCAGACGAGACCAGCTCCCTGACGAAGAAGTACGGCACCAGAGTCGCCGGGATATTCATCCGGTGGGACGGATCTTCCAATTCAGGCGACGGTCTCGTGCTGGGATTCGATTTTGACAAGGCCGGGAATATGAGCAACATAGACACCTGGCCGAGCTGGGCCTACAGGCTGAAGGAAGACCAAGTGCTGATGGACGCAGCCGATTCCCCAGAGGACTTCGTCTCCACCATCAAGGAGTTCCATCTGGAGAGCATGAGCGAACTGCAAGCTCTGCAGGGAGCTGGTGTCAACCCGCTGAAGGTGCTGGGTGTGGAGTCTGGCTAAAAACCGATTCGAGGATGAGGTCATCGACTATCCTCTCCTCTTTTTCTTTTTTCTCCATCCATTACTGTTGACGGTCTCAGCGCCCCTTCATCGCCACAAGGGCGCTGGCGAGCATGATCGGCCCCACAAAGCTCTTTCTCGCACGGCTAGAATCGACGAAGACCGGGTCCATGATCACCGGAGCGCCGAAGCCCTTCGCTCCGGAGAGGAGCATCAAAGTGCGGAATATCAGGTTTCCGGATATCCCGTCAGGGGCAACGATCAGATCGTCGCCGCGACAGGTCTCGATCAGAATGCCCCTGTGTTCGGCCCGGACGCCGGCATCCCGAGCGAGCCTTGCCACCAGCTCCGCCTCGGCGAGGGTTCTGTCGACCCTATCACTTCGGCCCAGGTCCTCCATCCTCCCTCCGGAGAGGATCGAGACTTTGGGGTCGATATCCATCGCCTTGAGGTACTCGGCCCCCAGGACCGCCAGGTTCAGTCGGTTGGAGATCGAGTCGCCCTCGTCTATCCCGACGGGGGCGAGAAAGAAGCTCCACTCGGGAAGGGCGAGAAGGGATAGCCGCCTCACCCTCACATCGAAGGTCTTGGCGATGTTTTTCATGACTTTGGTGGCCGAGAGGTTTCCCCTCACCGCCCCGTCTATCTCGCCCTTTTCCAGGAGGTTCACCAGGGCCGAGGCGGGATCTTCCGTGCGGATCAGTTCCAGCTCTGGCTCGATGTCGCAATCGTGGCCGTGGCCGGGATCGCCCACGATCACGATCTTGGCATACTCGGAGGCGACCTCGATCCCCGCGAGGAGGTCCGCGCCGCCTCCGTTGACGCCGATGCCGATCTTGGCCCGACGGCCATTTGCGGCCCGCTCCATCCGGTCCACGAACCCAGCTTTCAAACGATCACCTTATGCCCGTGATCACTTCGCGCTTGAAGTCGAAGAGGACGGCCTTTTCCCCGCCGGAGACGATCTCCAGGCGCCGCTCCTTGGTCACCCGGCCGATGACAGCGGCTGTAAGGCCCCTGTCTCTGAATACCCGGGCGACCTCTTCGGCCTTCTTTGGCGGAGCTGTAACGACAAATCCCATCCCTGGGTACATCTTCTGCCAGCTCGCCATATCCATGCCCTCGGGCTTGGGCAGGAAATCGAGGTCGACGACCGCGCCCGTGTGGCTTGACTCCAGAAGCATCCCCAGGGTTCCGAGCATTCCAGGGTTACTGATGTCCTTTCCCGCGGTGACAAGATTCCGTTCCCCAAGCTCACGCATCGATCCGAGCTGACGAAGGAGAGTTTCCCGGTCCTTGAAGCTCGTCGAATCCCAGTTGATCTGGAAGCTCGGGTGGACCATTCCGTCGAGATCGACCCCGACGACTATCGAGTCGCCGGGCTTCGCCGTGCTGCTGAGGATCATAGCCCCCTTCTTAGCCTTGCCTAGGATCGCAACGTCCAGAGAGCTGTAAGGGGTGTCTGGATGGAAGTGGCCCCCGATTATCGGCACCCTGAACTTCTCGATACCCTTCTTTAGGCCCCGGAGCACGTTTTCTGTCAGATCTGGTGAGTCGGCGGAGAAGACGTCCACCATTGCCACGGGCCAACCTCCCATCGCCGCGATGTCGTGAACGTTCACCAAAACTGCGCAGTAGCCTGCCCACTCGGCGTCGGCCTCCAGCAGTCTGCTCCAGATTCCGTCAGCCGCGAGAAGCATCACCTCGTCGCCGTCGTCGATGACCGCCGCGTCCTCCCCAAAAGAGGCTATGATCAGGTCCGAGTCCACAGGAAAGTGCTGGACCAGATCGCCGATGGCCTTCTTCCGGGTTATGCCCACAAACCCGCGAAGCTCGGCCGCTAGAGACTCAAGGTTCATTAATTATTAAGAACCCTCTGGAGAAAAATAGGTGACGGTGTGAAACGAATCCAGGAAAAGAATGGACCTAGACTTCGTCCTTCCGGTCGCCTGTGCCGATCCCAAAGACCTGTTCCAGGGAGTCGAGGGCCTTATCCTGAACCATCGATGGGCACTTCACACAGGCCTCCTGGAGATGCTCGACCGCCCGAATGTTGCCGATCTCGCCCAAGCTCCAGGCAGCCCAGGCCCTGATCTCCTCGTCGTCCTCGCCGAACATCACCTCAACCAACCGATCGAGGGCGTCCTCAAGGCCAATCTCTCCGAGGGTCGTGACCGCCGTGAGCCTTACCTGGGGGTGCTCGTCCTTGAGAAGGTGCAGAGCCATCCTGCAGGCCACTTCACCACCGACGGAGGCGAGAGACTTGGCCGCGGTCATCCTGACGACGTGGCTTTGATCTTCCAGGGCAGGCCTGAGAAGCGGTGCAGATTCGGGCGTTCTCATCTCCCCGAGAGACCAGGCGACTCTCCTTCTCAGCTCCGGGTCGTCATCTTCGATCAAAGATGCCACCATTTCGATCGATTCTATGCACCGGAGACGGCCAAGGCCCACCACCGCCATTTGTTTCGTCTCCAGGTCGGGCTCTTCGAGAAGCTCCATGAAGGCGTCGGAAGCTCCAAAGGCCACAAGGGCGAGGGAGGACCTCAGCCTCACTTCCCTGGACTGGTCCGAAACAAGAGACCTGGCGAGGACTGGGATCGCTCGAGGGTCGCCGATCGCCTCCAGGGATGAGGCTGCCCACTCCCTGACAGAAGGGTCTTCGTCTTCCAGAAGGGCCTTGGCCAAAGGGTCGAGGGCTCTGACGTCGCCGATCTTTCCCAGGGCCCAGGCCGACTTGAACCTCACCTGGGGTTCCGGATCCCTCTCCAACGCCTCCAGGAGAGGTGCTATCGCTTCGCCGCCCTCCTCCACCAGCTTCCAGGCGGCGCTCTGCCTCTCGAAGTAGTCGTCGCTGCCGAGCATCCGAACCAGTTCTGAAAGGGACTGCATGCCCGCCAATCTCCGGCTTCTCGTCCTTTAAGGTTTGCCCGAACCTAGAATCGCCATCTTGGTCTTGGTCCTGACAGAAGAGGCCGTTTTAAAATCCCGAATCCGAGCCCAAAGGTCTCCGAGGTCTGGACGGAATCTCATGCTAAATCGTTATATCTATCTTCTGTTAAGATGAATATAAATCTCAGTAAGATCGGAAAGATTTCTAAGACCATAGAGTCTGGCATAGACGTCATAAGTCTTTGAGATTATACTTTGAGATTTGGACTTTGAGATTTCGAACCGGATATCTGCGATGACCCAGAAAAGTTGGAACCTTCGGCGGAGTTGTTGACGAGATGAGCTATAAAATCCTGGAAGGGGAGATCGAAAAAGCGCAAAAGCAGATCAAAGCGCTCATTCAAGAGGACGGTTCGCCCAAGAAATGCGGCGAAGAACCCGCCGTGAGCCTGGAAGATCTCTCCGCCACACTGGAGCAGCTTCGAAAATCGGCAGATGCGCTCCAAAAACGAAACGAAGAGCTCGTCACAGTGGAAGAAAATCTTCGAAGGTCTGAGGAGAGGTATCGAGCCCTGGTGGAGAACGTCGACGGAGTGATCTACGTCGTCGAACCCCAAGGCAAGATCACCTACATAAGTCCCGCTGTAGAGAGGATATTCGGATACGCGGTCGAAGAGATCTTGGGCCAGAACGTATCCCGATTTCTCCATCCAGGCGACCGAAACTTCTTCAATGCCAGGTTGAAGTGTGCACTTGACGGCAGATCGATCCCTTCAGAGCTGAGGTTCATCGATAAAAGCGGCCTAGTTCGCTTTGTGAGAGCCTACGGAAGGCCGATCGTGGAAGGGGGTCGGCTGAAGGGTCTCAATGGGATCATGGTGGACATAACAGAACAGAGGGCGGTCGAGGAGGCTCTCAAGGAGAGCGAAGAGCGGCTCAACCTCGCCATCGAGGGAGCAGACCTTGGGATCTGGAACTGGGACATGTTGACTGACGAGGTGACCCACAACGATCGGTACACTGAGATGGCCGGGCTTCGGCCAGGCGAAAAAAGCGACATGATGGCCTGGAAGAGGTCGATACATCCCGAAGACCTGACCATTGTTGAGGCGGCCCTCCGAGATATCCTTGCGCGAAAGACGCCCCTCTTCGATATGGATTACAGGACGATCTCCGGTGGGGATTGGATATGGGTGCAAGACCGGGGTCTTGTGGTGAAGAGGGACAGCGAGGGAAACCCCACGAAGATGGCGGGGACCATGCAGGACATCACCTGGCGTAAAAAGATGGAAGACGAGATCATCGAGGCTTCAGAGGAGCGCAAAGAGCTGGAACGGATCATCAACCGCAGTCCCGCCATCGCCTTCGTCCAGCGCGCTCCTACGGGGGGACCGGTCGAGTTCGTATCTGATAACATCAGCCAATTCGGATACAGCCCCGAGGACCTCTATTCCGGAGCTGTTTCGTTTGATGGGGACATAATCCATCCCGACGATCTGGAGCAGGTAATCTTTGAAGTGAATCGGCACAGCCAGGACGGGTCCAAGAGCTTCTATCAGGAGTACAGGATCCTCACCTCGTCTGGTGAGGTTCGATGGCTCGCCGACCACACCTGGATAGGACGCGATGAAGACGGGTCCATAGCTCACTTTGAAGGCATCGCTCTTGACATAACAGATCGGAAAAAAATAGAGATGGCACTTGTGGAGAGCGAGCGGAGGTTCAGGGAGATGGCGGATACTCTGCCCCAGTCGATCTTCGAATGTGACCTTCAGGGCAACGTCACCTTCGCGAACCAGGTCGCCTTCGACGTTTTCGGTTACGAAGTTGAGGACTTTGACAAGGGTGTAAACATCTTTCAGGTATTCACCTACGAAGATCAAGAAAACATGATGGAAAATTTCCAGAAAAGTTTGAACGAAGATCGAGTTTTCAGTTACGAGTACACCGGCCTCAAAAAGGAGGGGACCGTGTTCCATCTCATCGTTTACTCCCGCCCGATCATCCGCGAGAGCGGGCCTGTCGGCTTGAGGGGTACCATCGTCGACATAACTGAGCGAAAGCGGGTGGAGGAGAACGTCAAACAGCTGGCGGACCTTAGCGAAAAGTTGGTCGAGATAGGAAGTCCCATGATCTCTGTGATCGATCAGGATAGGAGGATCTTCCTCTGGAACCGGGCCGCTGAGGACGTTACCGGATATTCCGCCCAGGAGGTGATGGGCAACGAAGATATCTGGGCCACTCTATTCCCAGATCCCCCAGAAAGATCGGAGTTCCTCAAGACTTTGCATGAGATCGAGATGGGCAGAACGACAGAAAGCCAGAGGACGAAGATGCAGGTCAAGTCGGGCGAGGAGAAGGTGATCTCCTGGAACGGCATAAAGCTGGAAGACGGCGACGGAAACGGGATCGGAATCGTGATCACAGCCCAGGACATGACCAAATACGCGAAGATGAAAGAGGAGATTCGCTCTGAACGAGAGTTTTCCAGAGGCATAATCGAGGGCGCCGACCTCTTCATAGTCGGCCTCGATCCCCTGGGTAGGATCACCCTCTTCAACAAGGGTGCCGAGAACGTAACAGGCCTTTCTGCAAAAGACGTGATGGACACCAACTTTTTCAAGCGTTTCGTTCACGAGACCGATAGAGAGGCCTTCGAAAGCCACGTATCATCGATATTCGAGGGAAAGCCCGCCGGGCAGACGGAGGCAGCCGTCATCACCCGGGCGGGTGGCGAGATGGCGATCCAGTGGGTCTGGAGCGTCATCAGGAGCCAAACCGGCGAGATCGAGTGGGTGATCGCCTTCGGCCATGACATGTCTTACGATAGGTGGCTGGAAGAACAGATGCTCCTTTTCATGGACGCCATCGAGTCCTCCAACGACGGGATCGCGATCTTCGGCAAAAGCAACCACTTACTCTTCGCAAACCCAACCCTTCTTGACATGTTCGGCTTCGAGCTGGGGGAGGTCCGCGGCAGGCTCTACAAGGACTTCATCCTGGATTTCGGGGAAGAGGTTCCATCGGAGAAAGAAGAAAACGGTAGCCGGAGGCGGATGATTTGCGTGAGAAAGGACAGAACTACATTCCCGGCCTCCATCAGCTTCGCTCCCGTCACCAGCAAGGACGGAACTCACATGGCCACCATCGCTGTGGCCAGAGACATATCTCAGACCACTGAGTACGAACAAAAGCTCGAGACGCTCAACCGCGAGCTTGCGAGCTTCGCCTACACCATCTCTCACGATCTGAGAGCGCCCCTCCGAGGCATACGGGGGTTTGCCGTGGCTCTCCAGGAAGATTACGGCGAGAACCTTGACGATACCGGCAGGAGGTACCTCGATAGGATCGGGAAGATCGCGGCCAACATGGATCGGCTGATTTTAGACCTATTGGACTACTCCAGGATAGGAAGGATAGTATCGCCGCCCGAGAAAGTCGACATGAAAAAGCTGATCGCTGAAGCTTACGAGGACGTAAAATCGCTGGCAAAAGACAACCCCGTCAATTTCTCTCTGAAAGGGGACTTCCCGGTGACCAGCTGCGAGAGGAGCCGCACAAAGCAGATCTTCACAAACCTCCTGGAAAACAGCCTGAAATATTCAAAAGATTCCATCGAGATCGAGGTGGGATGCCTCGATCGAGATGACGAGTACGAGTTCTGGGTCAAGGACAACGGCATCGGGTTCGACATGAAATATCTCGACAGGATATTTGACCCCTTCACAAGGCTTGAGAGGTCCGGCGAGGGGTCGGGGATAGGCCTTGCCACCGTCAAGAAGATCGTCGAGACCTGCGGAGGGAAGGTCTGGGCCGAATCGGTCCCCGGCGAGGGGAGCGTCTTCAGGCTCACCATCCCCAAAGAGAATGTGTCGGATTGAAAGCCTTTTTTTAAGAGAAAACAAAGTTCAGGGCGGTGAACGTGGGTCTTTTCCGTCAAGGCGATCCATCGGAATCCACCGATCCCAAGGCTCTCCGTGTCAAGAGATAAACTGCGAGGGTCGCAGAGGTGCCGATCGCCCCTCCCATGATAAAGACAGCATTGATCGATAAGAGGTCCATGACCATTCCTCCCAAGAGAGGTGCCGTGATTATCCCAAGGCTCATGGCGGTGTTGTACGCACCCATGGAGGTTCCCATCCCGATCTTTTTTCCGAGCTTCACCGTGAGAGCCATCAGAGGTGGCATCATCACCGCGCTCCCTAGGCCGTTGACACATGCGACGAGGAAGAGATCCCAAAAGGATCCGCTGAGGGGAATCAGAGCCAGGCTGGCGGCTGAGACGATCGATCCTGCTAGGATCATCAACACGGCGTTTCCCCTGTCAGCCATCCTTCCCAGAGGTATCTGGAAGATCGCCATCAAGAAGATGGAGACGGTGAGGATCAGGCCAACTTGGCTGGGAACTACGGAGATCTCGGGGGCGAAGAGGGGCATGAAGACCAAAAGCGAGCCACGGACTATCGCGTTAAGGGCTGTGAAGGCGAGAACGGCTGAAACCCCGGGCTGGCTGAATACGCTTCTAAGAGAGATCCTCTCTTTCTTTCCCCGAGCCGATCGCTTTTCGGTCTCCGGAAAAAAGGCGGCGGTCACCAGAAACGCGAGGGCCGATAGGCCCGCCATCGCATAGAACGCCGACGAAAACCCGAAGGTGTCGTTCAGCAAACCGCCCAGAAGGGGTCCGGAACCAAGACCCAAAAAGAAGGATACCTGAAACCTCGCCATGTAGGCTCCCTCCTCCCCCTGCTTTGAGAAGTCGCCGATGTAGGCCATGGCGATCGGAACCACCATCGCCGACGCTAAGCCATGAAGAAACCGGACGGCCGTGAGAGAATAGACGCTCTCGGCCGCCACGTAGCCCAGAGAAAGGATGGCGTACGCCAACAGGCCC
>DUKF01000176.1 GCA_013329455.1 Methanotrichaceae archaeon
AGAGAACAGGGTCCCAACCCACAAGATTTCAGTCGAGACCGACCTTGAAAGCTCCGACTACGGTGTTTTGGGGTACATCGTGGGAAGAGAAGTGGGCGAAGGGGTTCCTAGGTTCTCCTTTCGAAGAAGGCCACAGGTCGATGAGCTGAAGGCCCTCGGCGCTGCCATGGCCGCCAGCGGTTCTGTGGCCCTCTATTACTTCGAAGAGGACGCGCCACAAGCCCAGAAGGGAGCTGAAGAGATCTCCGTAAGTGCAAAAGACATTCAGCAGGTCCGCGAAGAAAACGCCCCCGACGAAGAGGTCGACATCGTGGCCTTGGGCTGTCCTCACTGCTCACCAAAAGAGCTGGAAGACATCGCCCGTCTACTGGAGGGGAAAAGGGTCGAGCGAGAGTTCTGGATCTGCACGGCGCGGGGCGTTGCAGAACGATGCCCAAACCTGGTGAAGAAGATCGAGGCATCGGGTGCAAAGGTCTTTTGCGACACCTGCATGGTGGTATCGCCAGCCAGCGACCGCCATCAAAAGATGATGGTGAACTCCGGGAAGGCCCTCGCCTACATCCCGGGTCTCTGCAAGATAAAAGCGGCCTATGGCAGCACCGAGGATTGCGTCAAAGCCGCCACCAGGAGGGACTGAAAATGGAGATCTCCTGTCACAAGATATCGAGCGGCTCTGCTTCGGGTCCCGCCCTTGTATCAAAAGAATCGATATCCTTCCTTGGAACCGTCGACCCTGATACCGGAAAAGTCGTCGACCCACAACATCAACTCTGCGGCGAGGATATCGGGGGCAAGGTTCTGATATTCCCCGGTGGAAAGGGCTCCACCGTCGGATCTTACGTCATCTACCAGCTCAAGAAGAGGGGCGTAGCCCCGGCAGCGATGATCAACATCAGGTCGGAGCCGATTGTGGCGGTTGGCGCCATCATCAGCGCAATCCCCCTGGTGGACGGGGTTTCCGAGGAGATCCTCGCCACCAAAGACGGCACGATCGTGACCGTGGACGCGAACCGGGAGCTGATCAGGATCGAGGAGCCATAGCGTCCCATTCTGACCTCACGTGTTCGGACCTCCCTTTTTGATCATCTATTTTTGAGTCACTTGCACTTTGGCGCCGATGCGCTTTGGCCTATGGTCATGCCTGACATGCCGCGTTTCGTTAAAACGTCACTGGAAGGTCTGGACAGTTGGCGCGAGCTCTGTATGATGGATGAAAAATTTAAATAATATAAACGAGGATAACTCGTTTACATGTTTTCCATGGTCCACACCACATCTCGAAGAAGAGACCCGATAATTCGCAAAGGTGATCGACCAGATTTTAAGGATTCAGGAACCATAGGACTCATCGCGGCAGTGGTCTTGTCCATAGACCGTTACTCCTCCCTTTTTGAGAGAGGTGAAACTGCATGACCGCAATAATCGGAGAGACTTTGACCTTCGAACAGGAGAACGGGCCTGACGTCAAGCTGGTGGTCTTTGGCGATGAGCACTATGCCCGCTATGAGACAGAGGACGGTTACACCGTCATCTACGATTACGACCTGGGACTGTTCTGTTACGCCCTTCTGGTCGATGGCGAGTTCGTCTCCAGTGGCGTGAGCCTGACCGAGAGCCGACCCGCCGGTTTGAAAACGCATCTTGAGGAAGCGGATGAGGTTCGTGTGGCCAAAATTGAGAAGAGGGCGTCGGGCGGCGGTATGCCTTAACGATTTTATCCTGGTTTCCACTCCTTTCCTGCAAGACGACGAGATGCTGGGCGCATGCTAACAGAAAAAATTAAATAGCACATCCATATGAAACTTATTTTGAAGGTATACCATATCCCCCGCACGCCTACAAGGCATGGATTATTATAATTCCTGAAAAATAATCTCTAAATACCAGGAAATCGGGCAGGCCCAAAAGCCCGCTTTCTTCAGGTATACCCCAACAGGACAGAAGGCTTGGCCATTTGCCAAGCACTTTTCAGAAACGAGGTGAACCGACATGAGTTCGATATTTGGAGAGACTTTAACCCTTGGACAGGAGAACGGGTCCGACGCCAAACTGGTGGTCTTCGGCGACGAGTTCTATGCCCGCTATGAAACAGAAGATGGCTACACCGTCGTCTACGATGCCGACATTGGATCGCACTGCTACGCCCTGGTTATCAACGGCGAGTTCGTCTCCAGCGGCGTGCCCATGACCGAAAGCCCGCCCGCCGGAGTGCGACGCCATTTCAAAGAATCTGAAGACGCCCGCAACGCCAAATTCAGGAAGAAACACGCTCTGATGATACCACCAACCGGACCCTTCGTTTTCCATGACACTCTGAGAACGCTCGGACCGAACAAGGGGTTGTTGAAGGGGCGCCGTGTCAGCGAAGGTGCGGTCAAGGGCTTGACGGTCCTGGTCCAATTTCAGGACGTCAAGAGCACGGTCTCGACTGCCGACGTCTCAGAGATGCTCAACAGCCATGGCTACTCAAAGAACGGGAACTTCTGCTCGGTTCGCGATTATTACCAGACGATGTCCAACGGCAAGCTCGATTATACCAACGAGGTGGTCGGCCCAATCACCCTGAAACAAAAACGCATGCACTATGCTCAAAATCTGCTGGTCGAAGAGGCCCTCGACGCCGTGGTCGATATGGGGATAGACCTGTCCAGGTTCGATTCAAGAGGAGAAGGGATAATCGACGCCCTGAGTTTCCTGTACGCAGGTCAGACGCAGTACCTCGATTGGTTGTGGCCTCACAACCACGTCATCAACCTTCGGTACGGCAACATCAAGACCTACTTCTACATGATATCCAGCCTGGGCAGAAGCAGAAATGACCTCAGCATCGGAACCTGCTGCCATGAGAGCGGCCATATGCTCTGCCGTTTTCCCGACTTATACGATTACGGTGGACGTGACGGCGACTTCGAGAAAAGCGCCGGGCTTGGCAAGTACTGTCTCATGAGTTCGGGAAACCACAACGACCGGGGTCGAACCCCGTCACCCATATGCGCCTACCTGAGAGATCTGGTAGGATGGTGCGATAATAAAGTAGTGATCAACGACCCGGATGAATACCAGGCGGTTCAGGGCGATTACGGGACGATACTTGTGTACGAGACCGACAATATGAATGAGTACTTCATCGTGGAGAACCGGTGCAAGCTCGGCCTCAATGAGGGTATACCAGCAAACGGTCTTGCGGTATACCACTGCGATACCCTCGGCTCCAACGAGTGGCAGGGTGGGACGGCCGCCAAACACTACCAATGCGGTCTGCTCCAGGCCGACGGCCATTTCGATCTAGAGCATAACCAGAACACCGGCAGTGATGGAGACATGTTCGAAAGGGTCGATGGAGTTGCGTTGTCCCATAACACCAATCCCCATTCAAATCTGTGGGACGGTTCAGAGTCCGGCCTGACCATATCAAAAATCGGCGAACCCGCCGAGATGGTAATCTTTAGAGTGGGCACGGCACCGTCTGCCAAAGGCGTTGGCGGTGAAGCCGCGCCTGCACTGAACATTCCGGACAACGATCCAACCGGCGTCAGCAGCGCCATCGCCATAGCCGAACCGGGAACTGCACGCGAAATCAAGGTCAAAATCGATATAACCCATACCTACGTCGGCGATTTGAAGGTCGAACTGATTGCGCCCTCAGGCCAGAGGGCGACTTTGCATAATCGAGGTGGAGGCCGCCAGAGCAACCTGATAAATACTTACGATTCAGGTACAAACGCCGGTCTGAAGTCATTGGCGGGCCAGCCCTTAAAGGGCGACTGGACTTTGTGGGTGTCTGACCATGCCGGGCGGGACGTGGGCAAGCTGAACAGGTGGAGCATCGAGATCGGACTCGATACCAAGGTAAAGACGATCCGAGAAGAATCCATCCCGAAGGTGCCCATTCCCGATGACAATCCCACCGGTGTGAGCAACGCCATATCCATAACCAAAGATGGCGCGGTGCAAAAGGTAGCATTGGACGTCGATATCGCCCATACCTACATAGGCGATCTGAGGGTGGAACTTTTCTCGCCAGCAGGTAAACAGGCTATCTTGCACAACCGCACCGGCAGTGGCCAGGACAACCTGGTAAAGGCCTTCGATTCGGATTCTGACGCCGCCCTGGCCGCTTTCGCAGGCCAGCCTGTTAAAGGCAACTGGATCCTACGGGTTACCGACCTGGCGGGTCGAGATGTTGGCAAACTGAACAAGTGGGGCCTGAAGCTGACCTATTCAGGGTAAGTTCTGCAAGCCCTTTCTTTTTTTATTTGTCGCGCTTTTCTCTATTGGCGGCCGCCATCTCGTAGGCGCTTATGGCGTCGGTCCTGGTGACGATCCCCACAATCCTTTTCGGGTTCTCCCGCACCACCACAGGAAGCCTCCCGACGTTGTTCTGGTATAGCCGATCCATCACCTGTTTCATGTTCTCATCGGGATAGACCACGATCACCTTCTTCACCGCCACGTCCTCGACAAAGATCTCGTCCTGCCTATCCTCGGGAACTTTTCGCAGATCGTCGAAGGTGATGATTCCCAAAAGCTCGCCATCCTTGACGACGGGAAAGCCCGTGATGTTGTGCTCGACTATTTTGTCCCTCACCTCTCTGATGGTCATCGCCGGGGCGACAGCCACCACACCATGGACCATTACATCTCTGACGAGGACCCGCTCCAAAACCGATTCCCCAGCCACCAGGCAGACCCCCCTCCTCAACAGATTCAGGGTGTAGATCGTCGACCCCTTGAGACCGATCTGGGCGATGCCGTAGCTCGTGGCGCAAGAGATCATAAGAGTGGGGAGAAGGCCGTAGTCGGCGGTCATCTCCGAGATCATCACTACACAGGTCAGAGGAGCGCCTGCAGATCCCGCGAATAAGGCCCCCGCCCCAAGAAGAGCGTAGGTCGGAGCGTGCCCTTCAGCCATGGGCAAGAAGTCGCCGAAGATGAGGCCCAGGGCAGCGCCGGCCACAGCACCGATGTAGAGGGTGGGAGCGATACTGCCGCCGCTACCGCCGGAACCGAGGGTCGAGGCGGTGGCGATGGCCTTCAACGCCGCCAGGACCGCGAGGAACAGCAGGATCTGGACCTCGTCCGATCCGGGTGAGACGGAGACGAGGCTCAATACCTGATCCACCCCGTCGTACCCGACCCCCATAACTCCGTAATCCAGGAAATAAAGGCCCGCTGCCCCAGCGACAAATCCGCCCAACCCCGGCTTCAAGCTATCCCTCAGGGGAAGCCATTCGAAAAGCCTCTCGGCACCGCTGAAAAGGCCGACCCAAAGGAGGCTGAATATCCCGAAAGCCAGCCCCAAAAGAAAGCAGAGCCATAGCTCTGCCAAGACCAGGTCTGTCTTGGGTGGGGTGAAGGCGGGGTTCTGACCAAGAAAGGCGGACGCCGTTGCCGCGCCGATAACCGCTGACATAAGGATAGGGACGGCGTCCATCATCCGAAACCGCCTCATGACGACCTCCATGCCGAATATGGCACTTCCAAGAGGTGCGTTGAAGGTCCCTGCTAGGCCTGCAACAAAGCCGCAGATGGCGAGGATCTGAACGTCGGCCACCGTAAGCTTTAGTCTCTGGCCCACAAAAGATCCGAAAGAGGCCCCGATCTGGGCGATGGGCGAGTCCCTGCCAGCGCTCCCACCGCTACCGATGGTGATGGCCGAGGCGAGGAGGAGGGCGGGCCCCGCCCGTGCCCGGATCCTGCCACCCTTTTTGTGAAGAGACTCCATAAGGCCCGGAATTCTCTCGCCTCTTGCCTCGGGCGCGACCTTCAGGATCGTGATGCCGATCACAAGGCCCCCCAGAACCGGGAGCAGTATCATCTTCTCGTCGCCTCCAGGAAGGGCGGCGAGGACCGGGCCGAAGAAGAGGTAGTGAACCGCCTCCACCAACTTCCTGAAGACGATGGCTCCAAGGCCCCCGGCAAGACCTATGGCGATGGCTAGAGTGTCCAAGACCAGCCATCTATTCTCGCCTACGTGACGAATCATCCAAGCTCTCAAGGTATCTTTCCCCAAAATGAGAGTGGTATATAAAGAAGTTCTGCATAAACGCCAAGCAAAAGCGTCGAGAGGACCGGGTCAAGAAGAATCGTATCGGACAGATCGGCTCGGATAGATCGAAACGGAAAGGGGAGCAAGATCGATGCTGATAACGGATCGGAACTCTTTTATGATCCTGCCACATCCCATTATTGGGTTATTGTCATGTTCAAGATCGGGTTTATCAAGCTCGGCAACGTCGCATCATCGCTGGTCGCAGACCTAGCGCTGGACGAGATCGCCGAGAGAACTGACATCGAGGCTAGATCCCTCTGCTTCGGAGCCAAGATGACGAAGAAGGAGGCCGAGATGTCAAGAGAGCTGAAAAACTGGGGACCCCAGCTGGTGGTGATGGTCGGTCCGAACGCCGCCACCCCAGGACCTACGGCGGCAAGAGAGCTCTACAAGGACGTTCCAACGATAGTCATATCCGACGGCCCCTCCAAGAAAGATGCCCGAGAGGCTCTGGAGACTGATGGGTTCGGCTACATCATCCTCCCCTTCGACCCTCTGATCGGGGCGAAGCGCGAGTTCCTCGATCCCGCGGAGATGGCGCTCTTCAACTCCGACGCCCTCAAGGTTTTGAGCGTCTGCGGGTCCGTGAGGCTCGTCCAGGAGGAGCTGGACAAGGCGATGGCCAGCATCCTCGCCGGTGACCCCCAGCTGCCCCACATCCTCGGCAACCCAGAGAAATGCACCGAGAGGATGAACTTCAAGAATCCTTATGCTCGGGCCAAAGCCATCGGTGCGCTCCACATGGCCCAGACCGTGGCGGGAATCGACGCCCAGGCGTGCTTCAGACTGAAGGAGCTGGAAAGGATCGCCCTCACCGCCGCCGCGGGCCACGAGGTCATGCGGGCTGCCTCAAAGCTCGCCGACGAGGCTAGAGAGCTTGAAAAGTCCTCGGATTCGGTCTCAAGAAAGCCCCACGCCAGATCTGGCGCGATTTTGGAGAAGACGGGCCTTCTCGACAAGCCCGAGCCGATATGAAGGGCTTTGGGCCAGATTGAGCTAAATTTTAACAAAAATTCAGGGCTCTGGCGCCATATCAGGGCGCCAGTCCACAGTTTTCGTTTCATGTCAACTTTTCACAGTTCAATTCTGCAGGGTAGCCGACATACTCGAAATCCCAGTTGGGAGGTTGCCATCCGGTGCATGACGTGGTCTCGCATTCTTCAACCACGCCGACGTCGATGACTGAGTTCGCGTATACCGGCTGGACGACGGGCCCGTCGATGGATCTAGGATCGACTTCGACGCTGTTGACGAACCTTCCAGCCTGCTGGGCCTCGACCCTGTAGGCGATGGTCACCGTCTCGTAAGGCCCGATCTCAATCAGGTTCCAGGTGACGGTGTTGTTCTCGTAGGATGCAAAGGGAACTGTGGTGTCGAGCAGG
>DUKF01000041.1 GCA_013329455.1 Methanotrichaceae archaeon
GCACCGGCCAGGTCGCCCAAAGCTCGTAGGACCTCACCGAGGTTGTTGACCATCGTGGCCACGTTGGGATGGTCGGGCCCGTAGACCTTCTCGTCGATTTCAAGAGCCCGCTCGAAGGCGGACTTTGCCTCTGAGAACTCGGCTCGTCCACTCAAGTACAAGCCCATTTGGTTCAAAAGGAGGCCTGTCGCCTCAGGATTTGCCTCTAGCCGCTTTGCCTGCTCAGCCGCGGCGACGGCGTGAGGCAGGAGAACCGAGCACTCATCCCAGGTCCGCACATCGTCGCTTTCATAGGGGAAGAAGTCGTTCACCAGACGTACTGCGACTGCGGCCCACCTTTTCTGCTCCTCTTCAGACAATCGATCCCGGGTCACGGCCTGGACCAGCCTGTGGACGGAAAGGGCGTCGTCGGCCACGGTCAAAAGCGAGTATCTGTTCAGAGCCGCCACGGCGTCGTCGAACCTCAGCTCGTCCGCCACGGCGGAGGCCAAAGGCTCGGGCAGATGCTCCGCTCCCTTGATCAAAAGCGATTTGGGTATGTTGTCCGGAGCCAGGAAGGCGCAGAGGTGGAGGAGATCGGCGCTCGCTTCGGATTCATCCTGGACTTGCTGAAACGAGATTTCCCAGGTGGTGGCGACGGTATAATCGTAATCTTTGCGAGATATGGGGAACTTCAAAAGTTCGATTTTTCGTTGACGGAAGAGTTCAAGGTATCCAGCAATCGATTTTCTCCGCGTCTTTATGTAGGCACAGGCCTGCTCCAGCGCCAGGGGTAGACAGTCCAGTTCCTTTGCAAGTTCTTTTGCTGAATCCTGATCGTCCTCGCCCGTTCGCTTGAGGATGAACTCGACGGCCTCATCCTCCTCGAATACGCGAATCGGCATCTCTCGGGCTACGATGTCCCAGTCCTGATTTCGGGAGGTGATGATCACGTGACCCCTGCCACCCTGGGGCAGGTAGGCGTCAATGCACTCAGATTTCGCTGCGTTATCGAATATTAGAAGCCAGTCTTCAAGCTGACCGAGCTTCCGCCTCACAGCATCGACAACGATATTTTGATCTGCGAGGACGCTCTCCGGCAGATGCAGAGCCCCGGCCAGACCTACATAATCGGCGGCCAAAGTCGATGGCTCTTCAGATCGCACCCACCAGACGACCTCGTAGTTGTCCATGTAGCTGTAGACATACTCCAGCGCCAGCTGGGTCTTGCCCACACCGCCAAGGCCGACTATCGCCTGGGTCAAGGCTGCGTATTGGCCGGAGTTGAGAGCTGCGTGAAGATCTGTCAGAAGGGACTTTCTACCTGTGAAATTGGGGTTTCGGATATAAGGAACGTTCCAGACCGGTGGCAGAACTCCCGGAAAACGCGGCTCCGCCGTCACAGACCGCGAGCCTGGGAAGCCTGGTGGCATTGTCGGTGTGGCCCGCTCGAATTTGACACCGTCAAGCAGGGTCTGCTTTGCGGGTTCTTCATCAAACCCGATTAGATCGATCCGGCTGATCGTAGAAAGCAGACCGTCCAGCTCGCACTTTCGTACCCGCACCGGCACGATCAGCCCCTTCTCGCCGGTGGGATCTTTTTTGAAGGCGACAGCCCATTCGGAAGGCGTAAAGCTTGAGCTGAGAAAATCCGGCGAGAGAACGATTATTGTTCGCTCGGCCTCCTTGGAGGCCTTATCCATCTCCAGCACGAAATTGTGCCCCGGCCGAAAATCCCAGGCCTGGAGGATGGTAGTGTATTTTGCCTCTTCCAGCTGCCAGGCTATCCACTCGGCCCAGCTTTCGTCGGCGCTGTTGTAGCTGATGAAGAAGTCTGTCACTTAGGTTGTCAGATAGGCCCATTGATCATAAAATTTTCGTATATCAATAAGGCGAGCGAATTCTCCCAGCCTAGATTTCCGAGCGAAACTTCTGCCAAATTCCATCAGCGCCGCCCGGCGATCGCCCAAAAACAATGGCGAGAAGCCCAGGCCCCACCTCTAGGCCCGCGCCCGCTTCCGCCTCACCTTCAGGACCATCCTCTCCTTTCCCACCATCCCGCCGACCCCGATGGACACCGCCTCTCGGTAGTCGATGGTCTTCCTCGAGTTTCCGGCCAATACAGTTGAATATCAAGCTATCAGTAATTATTTTGTCGGGTTATATTTTTAAACCAGAGCTGAAAAACGCCTATCAAAAAGCAAAATAAGAATGCTTGGCATACGACATGACTAGGATCTAAACCCTTTTAAGACCGGTAATTTAATATCAGATACAGACTAAAATCTCTCAAGTTGTCTGGGGGCAAACTATTTTGAAACCCGAAGAAATGGCCGAAGCGTCCGCAGAAGACCTGATGAGTGAGCTATCTTCCGACGTCGTGGGACTCTCCTCGTCGGAAGCCGAGTCGAGACTTCTTAAGTACGGCTCCAACGAGATCGCCGAAAAAAGGGTTAACCCGATAGTTAAGTTCCTAGCTTACTTCTGGGGCCCGATACCCTGGATGATAGAAGTCGCGGCCGTCCTATCCGCCCTCCTGGGTCGGTGGGAAGACTTCGTCATCATCTCCTTGCTCTTGCTCATGAACGGGGTTGTCGGTTTCTGGCAAGAGAACAAAGCAGATAGAGCGATAGAGCTCTTGAAGAAGAGGCTCGCCCCCACCGCCAGGGTCAGAAGAGATGGGAAATGGATAGACCTTCCAGCACGAGAGCTCGTTCCTGGGGACGTGGTCAGGGTCAGGCTGGGAGAGATCGTTCCCGCAGACGTCAAGCTCTTTGAGGGCGATTTTCTCCAGGTGGATGAATCGGCCCTCACAGGCGAGTCGCTGCCCGTGGAGAAAAAAGCCGCAGACGTCGCCTATTCCGGTTCCACAGTTCGTATGGGTGAGATGAACGCCCTGGTCTATGCCACGGGCATGAACACCTTCTTCGGCCAGGCCGCAAAACTTGTGGAAGAGGCCACGACTCAAAGCCACCTCCAGAAAGCAGTAATCAAGATAGGAGACTACCTGATTATGCTGGCGGTGGCCTTGGTGGCCCTCGTATTCGTTGTGGCCTTCCTTAGGCACGAGAGCCTCATTCAGACCCTGCAGTTCGCCCTGGTCTTAGTGGTGGCAGCCATACCTGCCGCTCTTCCCGCCGTCCTCTCGGTGACGATGGCCGTGGGGGCGATCAGTCTCTCCAAGAGAGAGGCGATAGTCAGCAGGCTTGTGGCCATCGAGGAGATCGCGGGAATAGACATCCTCTGTTCCGACAAGACCGGGACGATAACTCAGAACGCCATCAAGGTGGCAGAGCTGGTGCCCTTCGAGGGCTTTGAGGAGAAGGACGTCCTCCTTTCAGGCTTATTGGCCTCCCGAGAAGAGGACCGAGACCCCATAGACGTCGCCATCATCGAAAAGAACAAAGAAGAAAAGATCGATCCCTCAGGATACAATCTGAAGAAGTTTGAGCCCTTTGATCCGGTCTCCAAAAGAACCGAAGCGTACGTTGAGGGTCCAGAAGGCAGCTTCAAGACGGCCAAAGGGGCGCCGCAGTCCATCCTATCCTTGGTTAAAGGAGCCTCCGAGAACTCCAGCGTTGACGAGAACGTGAACGCTTTCGCCGCCAAAGGCTATCGGGCCCTGGGCGTCGCCCGCACGGACCTGGATGGTGCCTGGCAGTACGTGGGCATGATCGCCCTCAACGATCCACCAAGAGAGGACTCTGCCGAGACGATCAAAACAGCCCAGTCCATGGGAGTCAAAGACAAGATGGTCACCGGCGACCACGTGGCGATAGCCAAGGAGATCGCCAAGATGGTGGGCTTGGGAACCAAGATGGAGCCCCCCTCTGCTTTCGTCGACAAGCCAGATGAAGAGGCTGAAAAAGTCATTGAGGACGCTGATGGTTTCGCCCAGGTCTTCCCAGAGCACAAGTACAAGATCGTCGAGCTGTTGCAGTCCAAAGGCCATATAGTTGGGATGACCGGCGACGGTGTCAACGACGCCCCAGCCCTGAAAAAAGCCGACGCTGGAATCGCTGTTTCGGGGGCGACCGATGCCGCAAAGTCTGCAGCGGCGATAGTTCTTACAAAGCCGGGTCTCTCGGTTATAATCGATGCAATAAAAGAGAGCCGAAGGATCTTCCGGCGCATGAACAGCTACGCCATATACCGAATATCTGAGACCATCAGAGTGTTGTTCTTCATCACTTTGTCCATAGTGGCCTTCAACTTCTATCCGGTTACAGCCCTCATGATTGTGCTCTTGGCGCTGCTGAACGACTTTGCCATCATGTCTATCGCTTACGACCGGGCGGAATACTCAGACCAGCCAGACCGCTGGAGAATGACATCGGTCATGGGCATGGCCCTGTTTCTGGGATTAATAGGGACGGTTGAGTCCTTCGGTCTATTATTTTTCGGCCTGGATTACCTGCACCTGAGCAAAGAAACCCTCCAGTCTCTCATGTACCTCAAGCTCTCTGTGGCCGGACAGCTCATCATCTTCATTGCCAGAACCAAGGGTCATTTCTGGTCTTACCTGCCCGGAAAAATGTTGGTGGGAGCTGTTATAGGAACCCAGACTATCGCCACTCTCATCACCGTTTACGGAATCCTGGTCCCACCCATAGGCTGGCACCTGGCAGCAATCGTCTGGTCTTATGTGATAGTTGTCTTCTTAATAATAGACCAGCTTAAAGTGCGGTTCTACAAGTCCTTTGACGAGGGGCTTAAGTTCATGGAAGACCGGTTCAAAGTGGGTTGATTCCATGAACGTCGAATAAAATTTCACCGGGCATAGGTTGTTCCGACAACGGCGTTATTGAGCATGAAAACGAAATGGGCGGCAGACCACAAAGGGCGCTAAACGGGGCGAGGCCCAGGCCCTCCCCCTGGCCCTGCGCCTACTTCCGCCTCACCTTCAGAATCGTCCTCTCCTTTCCCACCACCTCGACCAGCTCACCGGGCTCGATAGTCTCCTCGGACTCTGCGACCCAGTACTCGCCGTTGTACATCACGTGACCTCTCGGGTCGATCCTGTCCAGGGCCTCGGCGACCTCTTGCTCCATCTTCTGATAGTAGGTCGGCCGCCTTTTCGCCTCCGCCACCTTGTAGAGGGCGAAGACGAAAAAGCCCCCGATGACGAGGCTGGGGATGATCAGGGCGATGAAAGCGTTCCTCTTGTACGCGGCAGGCGTGTACCAGTCGGGCGAGCCTATCGGAACTAACAGGACGGACCCAACGATCATGCAGGCAAGGCCCGCCGCGCCGAGGAGGCCGAATCCGGGGCTGTTCAGCTCCACCAGGAGGAGGACCAAGCCCAGAACGATCAGGAATAATGCACCTAGGTTCACGGAGAATCCGAGACCGATGAGGCCGAGGGCCAGGGTGATGACGCCGACGAGCTCCGCTCCGAGGCCGGGGTTCGAGAGGCCGAATATGAGAGCGTAAAGGCCGACGATGAGGAGGAGGCCTGCCAGGAGCGGGTCTGAGAGGACGGCGAGGACATGGAGTCGGAAGCTCGGCTCAAAGCGCACGATCTCGGCCCCGCTGGTTGCAAGGGTCCTGTTCTTGACCTTTTGGCCATCGACATCTTCCATCAGCGACTCGAGGTTCGGGCTCACGAACTCGATCACCCCTATCTTGAGGGCGTCCTCGGCGTTGAGGTTGAGGTTACTGAGGACAAACTCCCTCGCCGCCGTCGTGTTCCTGCCGTGCATCCTCGCCTTCTCCTCGGCGA
>DUKF01000119.1 GCA_013329455.1 Methanotrichaceae archaeon
TATTCAATTCAAAATAAATTAAAATTTGTCATCCCCCAAGAAATTTATTTTAGTTTTGATGATATTTAGATTATTTGTATACCACTCCATGCAAAAATTATATTGGAAGTAGACCTGCAATATGGAAGTTGTTTGGGATTTCCGCAACCTTGGATCGATTATCTGATCTCAGATACCCTTTTAGTCCTCCAAATTCATACATCATCTTCTAGAGCTTCGTTACCTAATACTAGAAATAGATTGCCAAAAAATATTGCGGAATTAAAGTCGAAAAATATGCTACGGAATTTTCGATGTATCTCTGAAATACATCAAAGTATGTATATGAATAAAATAATCCCTGAATTCGGCAAAGGGAATCAGAGACGGAAACTTATATCCAAGCATCTCTCAAAGGTAATTTGCGTTTGCTGGGAGGAGTTTTCTTGGACCCGAAAAAAGAGAGCAGCTGCGTATTCTGTGAAATTGTGGCAGATAGAGCGAAAGCGCACCGGATATATGAAGACGACCTATCCCTTGCGATACTGGATATAAACCCCTTTTCAAAGGGTCACTGTCTCGTCATACCCAAAAGGCACGTGCCCTGGTGGCATGACTTAACCGATGAGGAGGTCGAAAGCCTCTTTCGGGTGGCAAGAGCGGTATCCCAAAAGATCATGAAGGCCTTCAGCCCGGATTTTGTGGCGATATACGCGAGAGGCCGGAGAATACCCCACACCCACATCTTTGTAGTTCCGACTTACGGCGGTGACGTTCTGGACAGATTCTTCAACGCCCTGGAGGGTTTCCAGGAGTCGACATTTGAGCTTGCAAAGCTGAAGAGCGATGACGAGCTCGAGGACGCGGCAGATCTTCTCAGGTCGGCGTGAAAGATCACTTGTTCTGCAGTCAAAAGGAGGCGACCGGCTCAGCGTCGGATGGGGGGAGGACCTTCTGCTGGCCCCCTTAACCGTCTTCGGCGCCCAGCTTTTTAGAGCCGGAATTATTTTTCAACGATTCGGATATCCAATCCAGGTAACCCTCATCCCCTCCCACTATCGGGAGGACGATGATCTCGGGAAGCTCGTAAGGGTGGACCTTTCGGATCCTGACAACGAGATCTTCCACCTTTGAATTTTCCGTCTTTATGATGAGGAGATCTTCAGCCTCCTCATTGACCTTTCCCTCCCAGAGAAAGGTGGACCGAACCTGCGATATGTTAACGCAGGCTGCAAGTCTCTCCTCGACGATGAGCCTTGCGAGCCGTCCAGAGCTGTCTGGGGGTGTTGTGCAGAATACGACCACAAAATCAGATCTCAGTAATAACACACCCCTGTGGCTTCATAGAGGACCCTCACCTTCTCGCCCACGTCTTCGGAGACCCTCTCCTTCATGAGCCTGACCAAAATCTCGGCGTGCTCGGGCTGGATGCATCCGAGGCTCTCGGAGCCGTCGAGGATGACCTCCGAGAGGTACTTCAGCTCGAAGATGTCGAGCCTCTTCAGCCTATCCTCGAAGTCGTCATCGTCCAGAGCGTAGTGGTTCGAGACGGGAGGGAGGATCGACTGGTAATCAAATCCGGAGCCGACACAGGTGAAGTCCGCGCACTCTGGGGCGAGCTTCTTCAAAATCTCAACGTCCTTTTCGGAAAGCGTCCTGGCCATATTTCATCAAACTCCTGGAGATCGAGACGAGATCGCATCTGAAGATTATATCTGGATATGAAATCATGTAAATAATTGCATTCATTCTGGTGCCGCATCCTGGACGAGAACGAGACCTGCCTCGGTGACTGCGATTTCAAGGTCCCGGAGGATTACCCTCTTCTTGAGCGCCTCTGGAGCCTTGCTCTTGATCTGGACGACGATGTCAACGGAGCTTATGTCGAGCTTGATTTTGGCCTTGTCGGCCTTTAAAAAAACCATGGCGGGAACCTCGAAGATGTCGGTTCCGGTGGGAACCGTCAAAGATACCGGTGCCTGGATCATGGTCCACTCTTTTAAGGTGGCCCTCGCCCTAGAGACGTTCTGAAGGGCCCTCTTCTCGAGGATGCTGACGTTGGACCTAGTAGTCCCCAACAGCTCGGCTACCTCCTGCTGGGATAAGCCCTTTCGTCTCAGCCTCAGGACCGCGGCCTGCCTTGAGGTGAGGAGGCTTGGCGATGCACCTGATCCTTCGTCCATTTCAGCGCCCTCTTCAGCTTTTTTGGTCATCTCGTCCGCCACCGTCTCGAAATATTACATGGAGCGCGGAGGTCTTAAAGGTGGCGAAGATTCAACCTTGGTCACTTATCCCCATTCTCCTACGAAGATCATTTCGTAACAAAGGTGACGAAACTCAGTTTCAAAAATTCAGAGGCGACCTCTTGTCAGCCATGAAATGAAACTTCTGGCCTTTCGACCGAGACGGCGAAGGCCTTCGGTGGAGAGGAAGGAACTCTTTGGAGACGGTTTAGGCCCCCCAAGTGGGGTCACCATCACTCCCGCCTCTTCTTCCATGATGTGGAGGCGAGTCCTGTAGGCTGCGAGGACGAAGCCGTAGAGGGCGGGCCCCACAATCACGCCCATGAACCCAATTACGAAGAGGGGCGCTGCGAAGGCGAGAAGGGTGATGGCAGGATGAATCGCGGCCCCGGCCTTGGCGAGAGTTGGGCGCGTGATGTTCTCCGGGATGATGTTGAGAAAGATAGTCCCGAAGAGAAGTACGGCCACGACTTTGGTATAGTCCTCGATGAACAGGAAATAGAGGGCCACGGGGAAGTAAACGGCTCCGGCTCCAATCATCGGTATCAGAGCGAAGACCGCCGTTATCATCCCCCAGAGGTAGGGGTAGGGCACCCCCAGCAAACGGAACCCGACCGCGGCGATGAGCCCCGTCAAAAGGCTGTTTATGAGGTAAACGTTGAATAGGCTGTTGTAGATGGAGTTCAGCTCTGCAAGGAAACGGCGGATCAAGGCCCTCTCGGGCATAAGACGGAGGAACTCCTCTACCGACTCGGCACCGTCGACGAGAAGGTAGTAGGTGAGGAGTATGGCGACGCCTAACTGGGCCATCATTATGGGCAGGTGTTTGGCAATCCAGTCGACAAGTTCGGTGACGATCGTCGTCAACCTGGGCAGGATCTCCGGTAAAAGCTTGCTTACAGGGACTTTGAGGATCATGCCGATCCGCCCCTTAGCATCATCGATTGTGTCGCCGATGAAAGGCGCCAGAATCGGGGGCGCGTTATCGTCGGTGAAGACCTTGGTCCTGTCGAAAAAGCTGTCAGCGGTCTGATTTATGAAATCGGCCGCGGTCTCGTTGAGCGCATCCTGAGTCGCTGTCAGGTTCGCGAGCTCCGTGGAGAGGGCACTGAGAACAGTCAGAACGAAGACAAAAAAGGCCAGAAATACGATCGATAACGAGAGAAGAGCAGAGATATGCTTTCTCTTGGTCAGGCGGGAAAGATGCGAATAGACGGGGTAGAGAATGTAGGCGAAGAAGAAACTCAAAAGTATCGTGGTAATAAAGTCCTTGGTGACGTATACCATCGCGGCAATCGCAACGGCCAGGATCGCCGCCACCATCCATTGGAACCGACTTTTTGAGTCCATGCTCTGTATTATTTGTTGGACTGTTAATATATAGATCTTTCCGTCAGTTCGATATCAAGCGGCCGATTGGCCCCCTCCATTTTCGCGCTGTATCAGCCCGGTTCAAATTTAGCCCAGCTCGAAAGTCGTCACCCCAAAGATGTTTCGGAGAGGCAGACCCGGATCGCCTCTGGTGTACATCCGGGCGGTTTCAAAAGTTTTTTCCATCTTGTGTCGCTCGGCAAGCCTCAAAGCCGCTGAATTAGGTTCTGGAACGTCCAGAAAGACGGGAGCGCCCTTTTCTGCGCCGCCTGTCAACGCCCTGAAAAGCGATTCTGCGACCCTTTCATCTTCTGCAAATAGAGGACCTATCTTGAATCCAAGGCGACATGGACGGAGTAGGCCGTAGCCTTTAAGCCTTTCGTCGCCGACAAAACCCAAGGCGACGGAGTTGGGCTGGTCGACCCACGTTTTGAGGAACTGGTCTCTTTGATCAGGAAAGTGGAGCATATCGTATCTCTTCAAGTCGTTGAAGGATACTTCCGACAGATCTATTATTCCGGGATCGTCTATCGTGTCGCCGGTTCCCTCCCCTTGATATCGTACGCTCCGGTGGATAAATTGAAACCCGGACTTTTTGTAGTTCTCCTGCTGCTCAACAACGCCGTCAAGACCCACGCGTCTCCCCAACAGATAATCCATCCCCTCGTGCCAGAGCCCGATTCCAAAACCGCGGCCCCGAAAGTTTTGCCTGACTATGTAGAGGCCCAGAAAGCCGAAGGTTTTGCCGTATGCCACCGCCGATATGCACCCGACGGGCTCGTCGTTTAAAAGGCCGATGAAGAACCCTTTTGGGTCTGCCGAATAAAAACAGTCGGCGTCGTTTAGACCGGGATTCCACCCCTCCGCCGCAGCCCAGTCGATCGCGAGCTCGACCTCGTCCCGGCGCATCCTGCGAATAGCGTAGTCCTCGCCCATAATTTCACGTCGTCTCATCAAAACGGATTTTATTTAAAGACAGCCGCATCCGAACTGAATCTGTTTATTTCCGCTCTCGTGGTCTAAAAGCCGATCTCCGTCCTCTGAACACCGTCGAGGATCGCACCTTTCATGTTTGTGGATCTCAAGTTCGTCCGGGAAATGTCAGCTCCGGAAAGGTCCGCTCCCTCAAGGTCTGCTCCTTCCAGGTCTGCGCCGCTGAGATCGGCACGATCGAGTTTGGCCTTATTCAAATTCGACCTCACGAGCTTTGCCCGGACCAGCTTCGCCTCGGAGAGGTCCGCTCCTGAAATGTCCGATCCGACAAGTTTAGCCATCCTCAGATCCGCTCCCTTCATCTTCGCGCCTCGAAGATCCGAACCGGTGAGGTCTGCGCCAGTCAAGGTCGCCTCGGAGAGGTCCGAACCGGCCAAAGGCAGGGATCTCAGGTTTGCGCCCTTCAACTCGGCCCTGACGAGCTTCGCTTCCCGGAGGTCCGCCGCCTCAAGGATGGCGCCCTCGAACTTGGCCTCGCTGAGGTCAGCGCCGACCAGATTCGCGCCCCGAAGGTCGGCTCCTACGAGCTTTGCCCGACCAAGATCCACCCTCGAAAGTCCTGTTCCCCTCAAGACCGCTCCCATCAGGTTTGCACCCTGGAGGTTTGCGCCTTCAAGATCCATTCCACTGAGATCAGCACCTTTGAAGTCCGGCCTCACCTGGGGATTTTCCATTCTCCATCGGTTCCAAACTGTTGAGCTCTCCTTGAGAGCCAGGACGTGTTCTCTATTAGCCATTAAAGCGTGACCTCCGTTCGAAGCTTTCGCATGAGAAGGTCTTCAAGTAAAAAAAAGGGTGGGCAGGATCGGAGTGAATATGCATCACCAGCACGACCTCGCCCGGATGAAGCGGGCCACCTCCTCCGACCTGGGGCTCTCGAATACCTCTTCTGGCGCGCCCAGCTGGACCAGCTCGCCTCCGATCACAACGCCGATCCTGTTGGCGAGACGCCTGGCCTGGTCCAGATCGTGGGTCGCCATCACCACCGTCAGTCCACCCTCCCCGGCCTTTCGGATCATATCCTCAATCGTTTCCGCCGTCCTTGGGTCGAGGTTCGCCGTCGCCTCGTCCAGGAGGAGAAGCTCGGGCTCAGTAACAAGAGCCCTTGCCAGGGCAACCCTCTGGGCCTCGCCGCCCGAGAGGCTGAAAGCCCTTCTATTTTCGTACCCGATAAGTCCCACGTCCCTGAGAGCGGCTCTCACCCGATCCTGGATCGTAGAACTGGAAACGCCTCTTATTTTGAGGCCGTAGGAGACGTTCTTCTCGACAGAAACGTTGAACATCGAGGGCTTCTGAAAGACCATGGCCATTCTCCTTCTCGCCTCGAACTTCGCCTTATCGTCCTCTGTTACATCGACTCCCTCGAAGAAGACCAAACCCTTGTCAGGAGGGTCGAGAAGGTCGAGGATTCGAATAAGCGTGGTCTTTCCGGAGCCTGTGGGACCGATGATCGCCAGAGTCTCGCCTTTACTAACCTTCAGAAATACGTCCTTCAGAATTTCGGCTCCGCCACGCCTCGCCCAGACGCCTCTCGCCTCTATCATGCCCACCAGTTCCCCTGGACCCTGTTGACGAGGAGGTTGACGATCAGAGATATCGAGACCAGGATTATCCCGAGAGCCATCGAGAACTCGATATCGCCCCTGGAGGTCTCAAGGGCAATCGCCGTCGTCAACACCCTGGTGTACCCTCGAATGTTCCCTCCGATCATCATCGCAACCCCTACCTCAGAGAGAGCTCGGCCAAAGCCCAGCAGGACCGCCGCCAGCATCGCTGCCCTCGCCTCCCTCATGATGGTAAAGATCGCCTGAACTTTCGTGGCGCCGAGGGATATTGCCGAATCCCGGACCTGGGGCCCGACGCCGCTCAGGGCGGCAATGGTCAGGCCCGTCATGATCGGCGCGATCAGAATTGTTTGGCCGATCACCATCCCCCCAGGCGTGAAGAGAAGGCCGAGGTTGCCGAGGGGGCCTGACCTCGACAGGAGGAGAAAGACAAGTAGGCCGACGGTGACCGTAGGCAGGCTGTAGAGGGTCTGGATTATGTTAACAGCGGCCCGTTTGCCTCTAAAATTGTGGAAGTGGATGAGACCGCCGAGAGGGACGGTGAGCAGGGTGGCGATGACCGTTGATGTCACGGCTATGGCGAGGGACCTCGCCGTTATCTCCACGACGGTCGGGTCGATGGCCAGTATCAGCTCGATCGCTCTTACGAGTCCCGTCGCGATCTCATCCAAAGGTTTCACCTGAATATTTCGCTAGACAGCGATCCAGATCCAGGAGATCGCGCTTACGCCGATGCCTGGCTGCAGGCGTCCTCGGTCAGAGGCAGGGCGCACTCGTCCCCGGAGCATCCTATCAGATCGCAGTTTCCTCTTGCAGGATTGAAGAGCGGCTGGCCATAAGTATCTGTCCCGTACTCGGCGATCAGGTCCTGGCCGTCCTCGGAGACGAGGAAGTTAACGAAGTTCATCGCCATCTCGCAGTTCACGTCGGGGTAGACGGCGGGGCTCACTGGAATCGCTACGTAGATGTTGAGAAGGAAGTCATCGCTTTCGATATGGGGCACCAGGTCCAGGTCTCCCTTGTAGGCTGCAAAGGTGGAGGTGTCGCAGAGGGTGTAGCCTTCCATCTCGTTTGTCATCAGCAGGGTCGGGCCCATCCCCTGGCCAGCTTCGACGTACCATTCGCCCGAAGATGAAACCTCGTCGTAGTCGAGGCCAGCTCTATCCCAGAGGAGCTTCTCCCGGGCGTGGGTTCCCGAGTCGTCGCCCCGCGATACGAACTTGACTAGATCGGGTTTCTCCATACCCGCCTCCATGATCGTCTTCATCGCCTCGGAGGCGTTCATTCCCTTTACCCCCGCGGGGTCGTCCTCGGGCCCTACTATGATGAAGTAGTTGTAAGCAAAGCAGGTCCTTGAAAGGCCGTAACCTTCCTCTATGAACTTTCTCTCCCTGACCACGTCGTGGACCAGGATCAGGTCGGCGTCGCCCCTCTCGGCGCGCTCGATCGCGATCCCCGTCCCGCCGGAGACGGTGTGGACTTCGACGTCGTACATATCCTCGAAGATGTCTTCCATCTCGTCCAACAGCTTGGTGTCATAGAGGCTGGTGGTCGTCGAGATTCGAAGCCTTTCTTTCTGGCCGGGGCTTGCCTCGTCCTCTGCAGCCGCTGCTGCTGTGCAGAGGAGGGCCAAGATCAGGGCCAGGCTTGATATTCCCAAGTATCTTCCCTTCATAACGATCAACCGGTTGAATGGAAATGATTACTATAAAAGGACTATGTTAGCGTTTCCGAAGTGAGGACAGGGATCCGTTGAAGGTAACGGTTTGGAATATTTATTCGGATACAAACATAAACGGAGAAGACGAGAATTGGAGGATAGGCTTTAGTGAGATCTGGTACCAATATAGTACCTGAGAAAAGTTCTGGTGGTGTGGGATCATGAAACAGTACACCAATGGCGAGATTACAGTCTACTGGGATCCAGAAAAATGCATACATTCGGCGGAATGCGTGAAATGCCTGCCCGGAGTTTTCGATGCCGATAAAAGCCCCTGGATAAATATGGAGGGCGCAAGCTCCGAGGAAATTACGAACGCCATTGACAGGTGCCCCTCCGGGGCCCTCTCCTACAAGAAGAACGACGAGCTTCAGGCCGCTGGGGACTCAGGCCAGACGACGCCGGCACAGATCAGGGTGGTTAAAGATGGACCTCTTCTGGTCAAGGGGAGATGCGCCCTCATAGGCGAAGACGGAGACGCAATCGCCGAGGAGGGACCCTTCGCCCTCTGCAGGTGCGGGAGATCGAAGAACAAGCCTCTATGCGACGGAAGTCACAAGAGCTGAAAGCTCCACTAATCCCTCAGCCAGGGATGCAATGACTTTGAATTGACCTTTGATCCCGAAGGTCAAACAACTGGTGGCCCGCTGCAGTGAAAGCAGCGACGGACGCTATTCTCCGACGCTACCGTAAATTACAGCATCAAATAGCTGTAGGCAATTCCATTTTCCGCTCTCGATTCCACAGGGCGACTGGTCCTCCAAGCATATTGCACTACGACCATTCCCGTATCCTTAACTGCAATTTCGACTGACTCCATACTCGAAATGCTTAAATAAAGTAAATTTACTCAAAATCAAAATAACTTGTCTGGTGATGCTGATGTCTTGGAGGATCATAGATCTGTCATTGCTGTCATTGTTGCTTGCAGCCCTATTGGTCGGCGCGCCCTTCCCCTCGCTGGCGCAGTTGGACAACCTAACGGCTGAAAGCCAGGAAACGTACCTCGCCTTTGCGCCTGGAACGGTGGGAATCTTGAACGATTCGAAGAACACGTCAGACGCTTCTCCGTCTTCGTTAGAGGTTTCGAATTTCACAGAAACAAAAGGATTCTTGTTCATCCTGGGAACTGATTTTAACGAGGTCGCTTTAAAAAATGCAGCTTCTGACACCTCGATAACTCCAGAGTTGAACGTGACCATATTCACCTGGAACGACACCCTGCCAAACGAAATGAATTTCTCGGACTATGCGGTCGTCTTCATCGAGTCCCAGGATGAGGCCCTGGTGAATAGCTGGAATGTGAGCATAAACGACTCTAAAATAACTGGGGTCAGGTTCATAGGATACAACCTCTCCTCCAACATCACCTTCCCCAACGTCGACCTATCCTCAACTAACTACACCGAGATCGAGAGATACTGGGTCCAGGGCGAAGATGCCAACATGGCAAACATGCTCAAGTTCATTGGAAAGAATTTCCTCGGCCTTTGGTCAGATGTTGAGATTCCCGAACCTTTGATCTTGCAGCCGAAGACCAGCATACTCTTCATCATGAGCCTCGACTCCACCGAATACGCCGTTGAGAATATGTACAACGAGACACTACTGATACAGGACCTCTTTGACATCACGTCCTTCGACGGAGAAGAGGCTGCAGCCTCGGAGGAGAACTTCACTGACTACGACGTGATATATGTTGCTCATCTCGGCGGCACCACCATGAACTCCCTTGAAGAGAGGTTGCGAGATGCCGCGTCTGCAGGCGTCCACATCCCCACGTTCATGAAGATGGTGGACGTTTGGGGCATATCCAACGTCAACGTTTCCGATCCTCTATATTCGCCTATAAACGGCTACTTCAACAACGATCTGCCAAGCGAGACGAACATGATCAACTGGATACGGTGGACAGGTGCGACCTTCAACGACCAATAC
>DUKF01000122.1:0-4267 GCA_013329455.1 Methanotrichaceae archaeon
CCTGGATATGGTCCTGGGCGTCGTCAAATAATTCGTGCTCTTTCGAGTCGGTTGGGACGAATTCCCTCTCCATTGGAAGAGATGATCTGGGCTTTGGCTTGCCCAGCGGGCTCTCTTCGATCAGGTTCATGGACTCGTTCCAGGTCCTAACTATATCGAGCTGGGTGGCTTCTGTCAAGGCCGCTCTGGTGAGAACCCGGCCCATGAGGAGGAGGGCGCTTTGATAGGTCTCCAGAAGAAGGCCGTTTTCCGCCTTTGCGCCTCCTGAGATTTCCTCGAGCCTCTCGACCATTAGGCGGGCCTCCCTGATCTGGAAGGGGCTTATCATCCCCAGGTCCGGAGCCGCGAGATCGAAGGCGCTTTCGGCACGTTTGAGATAGACCATAGTCTCCGAGAGGTCTGCCGGAGATTCGCCCTTCAGCTTCGCCGTCATGAACTTGCCCAGGGTCTTGAAGGCGGGCAGTAGGTGTCCGCAAGCCTCCTTGCAACCCCGACCGGCCGAGCCGAGCTGGAGTACCGCCTGAGAGAAGTGCTCGATGGTGTCGGCGACGACGTCAGATAGCTTCCACGGCTCATCTTTGGTGAGGGTGAGCCGCCACGTCTCCTTCATCCCCATCATGCTCCGCCGCAATGCCTCAACGCAGGGCCTCTCCGAGTCGTCCTCGGCGTTAGAGAGGGCGGAATTGAGGGCTGATACGCCCCCTTCAGCCAGCTCGACCGCTTTTTCTGGTTCGGACTCCGTCTCCAGGATCACGAAGGCGGAGGCAAACCTCGCGATCCCGGCATCTATCTCCAGATCGGGAAGGCCCACCCCCGGTGTCCTGGCAAGCTCGAGATAGCAGTCTGAGGCCCCAGCGTAGTTAATAGAGGCCTCATCAAAGAGCTCTGCAGCGTCCCGATCCGCCTCTTCTCCGGTGATCTGATGAAGGGCCTGCTGGTGGATGTCTCGGGCCTGGATCAACCGGACGGCGGAAAGCCACGAGATGGCGTTGGCACGGACCGGCTGCATGCTCTTTCTGATCAGATCCAGGCTCGTTTCGAGATGGTCGGATGCCAGGTCGTAGTCGCCTCTGTCTAGGTAGAGGCGCCCCAGGTTCGAGAGGACGACCCCCGCGTTATGGTGCTGACCGATCCCCTCGAAGATCTCCATGCTCTTGTTGTAGTAGCCTATGGCGACATCCCACTGATTCATTTCGGTATTGACCCGTCCCATCCGGTTGAGAAGCCAGGCTACCTGCCTCTGATCTCCGAGGCCCTCAAAATCCGCCAGGCTCTTCTCATAATACTGGAGGGCGAGGTCGAAGTCGTTCGTCTCGGCGTAAATACGGCCGAGGCTTCCGGTCATCTGGGCCACGCCGAACTCGTCATCAAGGCTGCTGAAGATCTCCAGGCTCTTGTGGCAGTTTTCGATCGCCTTATCATAATTTTGGCCGCTTCTGTAGGCCGACCCCATGTTCCCGAGAACGTGGGCAAGAGACCCGATGTCGCCCAGCGCGGAAAACCCCTCTGCTGCCCGCTCGTAGTAGTGAAGCGCCCGACCGAGGTAGCCCTGGCGGGCGTGGACTTGACCCAAGTTGTTGAGCAGGACGTACCTTACGTGCTGGTCCGAGGAGAGGGTGAGTGCCTTGTTGTAACATCTGGCGGCGACCCCCAGATGGCCCGCCAGTCTGCAAATGTCGCCCAGCCTTTTGATGTCGTAAATGTCGGAGAGACAGTTCAACAGCCTGATGCAGATCTTCTCGTCGATCTGTCCGTCTTCGAAGCTCTCCAGGAGGGCGCCCACTAGATTTGCGCAATTGCCACTGATCGATTTTGGATCGATGGCGCGGGAAAAACCGCCCCTCATGTAAGACTCGAATATCTCCTGGAGGACTACGAGCTGATCCATCGGATATGAATCGACTTTTATCTTTAAGTAGTTTTTGTGGGAATAATATATCACGGATATATTGAGGAAATCCAGTTGAGGCGGATTAAGCAAATATGCCTTCCTATAGATTGAATGTCACAGTCGGGATGGGTTCTCATAGTATCGGGGACGGCCTCGCCAAAATGGCGGAGAAGCGCTATTTATTTAATGTCTCAAATCCTTGGGCCAGTTGTAATTAGGCCGCTTTGAAGGGGTCTGCCTTGGCCCGGCCGACGAATAAAAAGGCGTCTTTCGGAGTATCGGATCGATATTGATCTGGTTTCGACCTGTCAGCCGTCGAGGCCTTTTTGGCGGCCAATCATTCGAATGATTTCAAGATTTGTCTGTGGTTTGGGTGAGTGGTTAGATGATTCAAGAAAAAGTACCTTATAAGGGCGGAGAGGCGGACGGGTACGTCATACCCCTGGGGCCCGTAAACCTCGTCGTTGTGGTGGCGAAGAAGGGCATGGTCGGCTGCGGGGCATTCGATGTAGTGGCCCTGGACAATTTCGGTTATCCTGCGGCGAGGGTGAAGCCGACGAGGGGAAGCTCGATCGCCAACGTCGAGGACCTTCTGACCGGCGAGATCAAGGACGCCAACGCCGCGGCCGCCAAGCTCGGGGTCGAGGCGGGGATGAGCGGCAAAAAGGCTCTCGACCTACTCTGATCGCAAGACGAGGACAACGAGAGGTCTACCCCATGATCACCTTGGAAGACGTCCAGAAGGCAGCCCGGCTCATTGAGGGAAAGGTCATACGCACCCCTCTGGTTCGCTCGCCCACCTTTTCGCGGATGGTGGGAGCAGATGTCTACTTGAAGCTCGAGAGTCTCCAGAAGGGCGGTTCCTTCAAGGTCAGGGGCGCCACCTACAAGGTCCTGAGCCGACGCGGTGAGATCAGTCCCGCGGGCGTCGTTGCAGCCTCCGCCGGAAACCACGCCCAGGGCGTGGCCCTTGCCGCAAAGGCCGCTGACCTACCAGCGACGATCGTGATGCCGGTCTGGGCCTCTATTGGAAAGCAGGAGGCTACTCGAGGCTACGGGGCCGAGGTGATCCTCGCCGGGGAGACACTCGCAGAGAGCATTTCAGTCGCTCAAGATATGGCGGACGACGGGAGGACTTTCATCCATCCCTACGACGACGAGGAGATAATCACCAGCCAGGCGACTATCGGCCTTGAGATTCTGGAGGACCTCCTGGACCCGGACGTGGTGATCGTCCCCATCGGTGGAGGTGGCCTCATCGGCGGGATAGCCACCGCGATCAAGGCTCTCAGGCCCGAGACTAGGGTCGTCGGAGTCCAAGCTGCAGCCTGCCCCTCGGCCCTCGATGTCGTTCGAGGCGGGAATAGGGTCTGTGTCAACGCCAAGAAATCGATCGCCGACGGGATTTCAGTTAAGCAGGTCGGCGAGAGAAACTTCCCAATAATCCAGGAGAAGGTCGACGAGATCGTCCTTGTGGAGGAGGAGGAGATCGCTTCGGCGGTGTTGGCCCTTTTGGAGAGAAAGAAGGTTCTGGCGGAGGGCGCGGGAGCCGCGCCCCTAGCGGCACTCCTCAGCTCGAAGCTCAGCTCGAAGGTCGTTGTGCCGAAGGGTGGCAAGGTCGTTCTCGTGATCAGCGGGGGGAACCTCGATCCGCCTCTTCTGGAGAGGGTCATAAGGCAGGGGCTTATGAAAAACGGCAGGATCATGCGGTTTTCGGCCTGCATCGAGGACGTTCCCGGATCCCTCGCGCGTCTCCTCGATCTGATCGCCAAAGAAGGCGGAAACGTCCTTAACATCCACCACGCAAGGGGCGGAAAAGATCTCTCCCTCTTCGCATCGAGGGTGAACTTGGAGGTGGAGACCCGAGGCTTTGACCACCTCGAGGAGATCAAAGGGGCGCTAAAAGCCGCCGGATACAAGATCAGGGCGAGGTGCTGAAATTTAAAAGTCGAGTTGGAGCAGGAGGTGTCCGGCCCTTTGAAAGATGCAGGGTTTCGAATTCGCTTCTGAGACAGACGTCGCCCAGTCGGTGATAGACCCCCGGGAGGCGCCGATCGGTGCACGGACTGGAGAGCATGATTCTTATCGGAGACTCGAGCGGCAGCTCCATCGCGGTCGATTACGCGCTGAGGGCCCCGTATCGCATTAAGTACCAGATTCTGGGAGCGCCCCTGGTCAACCCGTATTGTAATCTTAAAGGCTACCATGGCCCTGGCGATAGTAATCTGGGCGAGATATTATTGGATGTTAACAGCCCCATCCCGCCCGCCTTCATCATCGCGAAAAACGGCAGCCTCCTGCTATTCGCCAGGAATCCGGTGGAGGCCGATGCGATATCGCGTAAGATGGCTGGTCTCGATCCGCTCAAGATCGAAT
>DUKF01000122.1:4290-7960 GCA_013329455.1 Methanotrichaceae archaeon
GCTTGGCGAAATGTCAGGAGGCATTCATATGGCAATGATAGGCGTCATAGGCACAGGGAGCATGGGTGGCATGCTGATACGTAAGTTTGTCGAGACCGGGGCGTTCACGGCGGGCGACGTCATGGCGAGTAACCGATCTGCCGATAAGGCGAAGGCAATCGCCGCGGCAACAGGGATCGGGATCGCGGGGAGTAACCTCGACCTGGTGGCCGCTTCGGATGTGATCTTCATCTGCGTTAAGCCGCTCGAAGTCAAGGCCTTATTGAAAGAGCTCAAGGGCGTATTGACTGCCGATAAGCTGGTGGTCTCCATAGCGGCCGACGTCACGATCGGCGACATATCCGCCCTGTGCGACGCGAGGGTGACCAGGGTCATCCCGAGCATCACATCCGAATGCTCGAAGGGTGTGTCGCTCGTCGCCTTTGGAGATAACTCAACGGAGGCGGATAGAAGCCTGGTCCTGTCGGCATTGGGCAGCATAAGCCGGCCGGTCGAGACTGAGGAGGAAAATTTGGAGCTGTTGGCCGATCTTACGAGCTGCGCGCCGGCGTTCATCTCTTCCATGATGCACGAGTTCGCGCTTTCTGCCACCAGGAGAGAGAACATATCGCCCGGGCTCGCGGAGCTGCTCGTAATGGAGACCCTTGCGGGGACCGTCGAGCTGTTGAAGAACGTCAACAGCTTTGAGGAGGTCGTTACGAGGGTCGCCACGAAGGGTGGCATTACCGAGGAAGGCGTGAAGGTGATCAGGAAAGTTGCGCCGTCCATGTATGATGAGCTGCTGGAGGTCACGATGGCGAAACACGACCTGGTGAAAGATAGGATCAGGGACCAGGCGTCGTGACGATCGTGGCCGAAAGCGTTGGCATCAACATCAACTTCAACATCATACGAATCGAGGAGATTTCTTGCGAGGACGAAGATCATCGCCTTTCCTCGACGAACTCTTCGAGAAGGTCACTCTCCGCCTTCGTCCTGTGCCTTCTCGCAGCTTCGAAGATCCCCCCCTGGGCTTTATCACCACGAAGCCCTCTGCGCCCTCCTCCACGTAGGAGCATCGCCCAGGCAGCGCAGTCCCCAGGTAGCGCCGATGGCGCTCGGCCAGATGGCGCACCTCGGCCCCCCACCTGATCAGCTTGCGGGCGAGGACGACTATGAAGAGGGCGAGGAGGAGGTATCCGAGGACGCTCTCGAACATCACCACCAACTTCCAGGCACCGATCGGTTGAAAGTTGATGGGCGTCTGACCTGTGAATATCATAGCGCTGAGATACATGCGATCTCCAAAATAATATATATTTTGTATTAGTGTATCATACATTTGATCTAACACGGAAATCAAATACGTATCGAAGTAATGAAACTTTGTGACCTTACCAAGAACAAATATTGTTGTTAATGTGCTGATCTTGACGGTTGCTAAAATTAAGTTCCTGGTTATATTAATTTGATTGATGTTTAAATAGAGTAGTCCAAAAGTAAAGACTAATCCGAAGATCCAGCCGAGTGGGAATCTAAGGCGTACGCCGTATCCAGATGAGTAATGGGACAAAAAATCATAAAATTTGGAACAATTGGATCTTTTCTCTTTTGATGGATCATCACTTTTTCGTCTCCACTCTCTATAGTCATAGTAACAATCATCTGCATTATCGAACTGTTCCAACTTTTTGAAGCTACTGACCAATAATAAATATGCAGGTCCATCGCAATCAATTTTGTCTTTAATTGAGTTCCAAGATGGTATTCTTATTCGATTGAAATTCGCTCCCTTCAAAAACAATTTTTTCTTGAATTCAGTGCTATAAAAATAAACATCGCCTTTGAATTTGGCATCTTTAAAATCAGCATCTTCATGGAATTTTACATGATCGAAGTCTGCTGAAGTACTACTGTGTTCATCATACTCTAAAAACTCAGTTTGGCTAAAACTAACAGATTTATAAAATTCAGCACGTTTAAAATTAACATCTCCTTTGAAACGAACGCTTTCGAATAAGGTTTGAACCAATTGCGTTTTATCGCCTTCAAATCCAAAAATAACATTCTTAAAGTTTGTATCTTTGAGGAAATTGGCGCAAGAAAAGTCTGCGCGGTCGTCAAACCGAGCTAATTCAAAATCAGTCTCGCCTTCAAACCTCGCGCCTCTAAACCATATGGTTTTACCGAATTGAACTGAATTAAATGAGGTTTTCCTATAAAACTTAACATTACTAAACGATGCAGTACCATTAAAATTAACACGTCCAAAAATCGCATCCTTTTCGAAAAGTGTCTCTCTCTTTTCCATATATACATCTTTGACTACCCCACTAAAATCAACAAATTTGTTGAACTTTGTGCCGCTAAAATACGCATTTCCTTTGAAGTGCGCACCTCCAAAATAGACCTGTTCTTTGAATTGTGCACTTCCAGGGGGGTAAACACCAAAATATGCACCTTTGCAGAATGTAACATTAATAAAGAATACTTTTTTATTAAATTGTGTTCTAGCAAAATAAGCATCATCGTGAAAAGTCGTATCACTAAATCGCACAATGTTTTGAAATATGCAATTATTAACTTTTACAGTTTTTCGAAATTCACGACCACTTAGATTCAATTCGCCCTTGATCACTCTGTTCTCGATCTCTACATCCTCACCTCTCTCGATCATCCGCAGAATCTCTTTTGCCTGAACCACCCACCGCCCCTCAGAGTCCCTCTCCTCAATCGTGCCGACCACCCCAAGCAGCTTGAAGATCGCGCGCAAGTTATTTCTTCATTTCCGAACCTCCGCCCCCAAGCCCCAGCCCGGCCAGGTTTCGCGCCGCCCGGGGGGGCTAAAAGTGATATATATCCTGAGCCAACCCCTAGCACAGTAAAATCCCCCTGAAGGAGAGAGTCAGTTGAAGGATTATCTCACGCTAGACGATTTCCCAATCGATAACCAGCGGATTCTGGTGAGGGTCGACGTAAACTCCCCCATGGACCCGGACGGAAAGATCCTCGACGACAAGAGGTTCCGCGGCCACCTGCCGACCTTACGCGACCTTGAGGACGCTCGTGTCGTCCTGATGGCACACCAGAGCCGCGCAGGAAAGAAGGACTTCACGACCCTGGAAGCCCACGCCCGAAGGTTCACGCAGCTGTTGCACCGCGAGGTCACCTACGTCGACGACATCTTCGGCTCCCATGCCAGAGAGTCGATTAAGGCGATGAAGCCTGGCGACGTCATCCTCCTCGAGAACACCCGCTTCTATTCCGAGGAGAACATCAACCGCCCGCCTGAGGAACACGCCAAAAGCCACATGGTCCAGAAGCTCTATCCCCTGTTCGACTTCTTCATAAACGACGCCTTCGCCGTCTCCCACAGGTCCCACCTCTCCGTCGTTGGGTTCACGGTGGTCCTCCCCAGCGCCGCCGGTCGGCTGATGGAAAAGGAGATCGAGGCCCTGGACATGGGCGTGAGAGGAAACGAGCACCCCTCTATCTTCGTCCTCGGCGGAACGAAAGCCGACGACTCGATCAAGGTGATACAAAACATCTTCAACAGGGGCGGCGTCGACCAGGTTCTCGTCACCGGGGTAGTTGCCACCGTCTTCCAGATGGCGGCAGGGGTCAACGTCGGCGAAAAGAACCAGGAGTTCGTGGCGGGCCTCGACTACTCCGATCAGGTGGCGATCGCCAA
>DUKF01000094.1:0-3897 GCA_013329455.1 Methanotrichaceae archaeon
TTCCTTTGTACGCCTTCTCGTGCCTGATCTCAAGAGCCAGGGCAGTCTCCCTGGACGCAACGGCAGAGGGCGAGAGCATCGCCGATTTGCCGTAGTGGTCGCCGTGGGCGTGGGTTACCAGGTAGGCGTCGGGCTGAACAGAGCTCTTCGGCGAGCGGCTGGTGTCGATCGAGAATAGGTGGGAGTCGAACCTGAGGGATAGATGCGGAGCAGGCCGATTGTTCCTGTTGAGCCTCCTAACTGGCCTAACTCCCATGTCCTTGAAGATGTCATCTTCCGTCAAAGTCCCTCCCAGTTGTGGAAGCTTGGGCAAAGTGGGGATAAATAGCTGGCCCCACATTTTTCGATGATGCCTTCGTCAAGAAATATATCACGAGCGGTTTCTGTAAAAATAGCTGCACGCCATCGGTTCCCGTGATCAAAGGCTGAGCTCCACGAAGTTGCCCTCCTTCTCGATCTTTTCCATATCGAGGAAGAGCCGCCGTTTTTTCTCGTGCTCTATCATCTCTGCGAGGAGGTTTGCGAACGTCTCTCCCGGCCTCTTGAGGTCGGATAAGCCCTCCCAAACTTCACGGGTAACAGGTATGCGTTTATCGGCCACTTTTCCCATGTAAGGGCTGTAAGGGTTGTAAGTGGCTTATGGCTTGTGGTACGATATCTGGAGAATCTCTGATCACCTGCCAATCGACAGTTTTCTCTCCTTTTTGTTTTCTCTAGATGAGAAACTTTTTTTTACTCAAAAGGCCAGGGAAAACCTGGCGTTGTTTGAATGAGCGAGCTACATACCCCCGGTGAAAGTGGTATCATACACTATTGGAAGATAGCACCTGGCGAAGATGCTTGGCAGTGGGAAGATTGTCGCGAAAACGGTTTCATCGCCGTGGGATGGGACGAAATGGGTGATGTCTCGCGGCTGGGCAAATCTGAGTTTGAGTCCAAGCGAATGGCACTGGATTCCAGATATGAAGGCTGGAATAAGGTAGGACTCGAACAACTATGGAAATTCGCCCACATCAAAGAAGGCGATCGAATTGTTGCCAATCGTGGAACCACTGATGTGTTGGGAATAGGTACGATCGTGGGACCGTATTATTTTGTTCATGACAAAGACTTTGGGCACAGACTGCCGGTGAAATGGGAGGAAATCAAACCAGGTAAGGTGAGCGAACGTGGTTGGCGCAGAACTCTGATCGAACTCGACCGCGAAAAGTTTGAGAGAATTTACAATGCCATCGTAAGTCCTCCACCCGGTGAAAATGGATATAGCAAATCCTACTGGGTCTTCCAATCCAATCCCAAATACTACGACCTCGCCGGAGCGATCAACGAGTTAACTGAAATAACTTGGGCCGTTAACCAGTACAAAAAACAGATACATGCTGGGGGTAGGGTCTACCTCTGGGAATCAGGGAAAGACGCCGGTATTCTTGCAGTCGCTACGGTGCTTTCTGATCCAGACTATATATCCGACGACGATAAGGATAAAAAATTCATCCGGAGCGGCGAGAAATTCTCGGAAAAAGGACTACAGGTCTCGCTTCATATCGATTTTGTTCTGCCCGAAAGGATAATGCGGAAGGATATGCTTGACCATCCTGTGCTCAGATCCTTGGAGGTCATAACATTTCCCAACGCGACGAACTTCGCCGTGACAAAAGAACAAGCTCGAATTCTCAATGAATTGATCTTCGCCCTTAAACGTCCAATATATTCCATCACTCAATGCGCCGAGGATACCGGCTTCGATCTCGCTACCCTGGAGCGCTGGGTTCGCGCCATCAAGCGGAAAGGTCAGGCCGTCCTCTACGGTCCGCCAGGGACGGGCAAGACATACCTCGCCGAGCATCTGGCAAAACACCTGATCGGCGGAGAAGACGGCTTCGAGGACCTGGTCCAGTTCCATCCGGCCTACGCCTACGAGGACTTCATCCAGGGGATAAGGCCAGTCTCGGACGAAAACGGCGGACTGAAGTACCCTCTTGTTCCGGGACGGTTCCTCGAATTCTGCGAGATGGCGAGATCCCGCCGGGGGACTTGCGTTCTGATCATCGACGAGATAAAACGCGCCAACCTCTCCCAGGTCTTCGGGGAATTGATGTATCTGCTCGAATACCGCGAGCGAGATACACACCTAGCCGGTGGTGGAACTCTCCAGATACCGGAGAACGTCCTCATCATCGGGACGATGAACACCGCCGACCGCTCCATCGCCCTGGTTGATCACGCCCTCAGGCGGCGCTTCGCATTCCTGCGGCTCCAACCAAATCACGATGTTCTCCGCAAGTATCATCAAAATACTGATTTCTCGGTTGAGGGGCTGATCGGAGTTTTGCGCCGACTGAATATCCAGATCAGCGATTCTCACTATGAAGTCGGGATTTCCTTCTTCCTTCGGGAAGATCTTGCTGAGGAGATCGAGGACATCTGGAAGATGGAGATCGAGCCCTACCTGGACGAGTACTTCTTCGATCGGCCCGAGAAGGCCGAAGACTTCTGGTGGGATAAGGTCGGAAGAGAGATCTTGGCATGAACTCCAAAGAACTGAAGCGTATCGAGCTTGTGGAGTACGAGACCATAAGATATCCCGAGTCCGAGATCTCGGAAGAATTTTGGGATGATGATATGGCAGAACTACGGCAGCCAGATCTTGATAGATGAGCCGTCCTTCAAAAACAGCAAACAGTGGTGTCTGACCGCCAAAGGCTGGGTGGGACACATCCCCTTGACGCGAGAGCTTGAGATCGTCCTGATGCCAAAAGTGGAGATAAGTAATATATTTGGGATGCTCGAATATGCCTACCGACTTAAGAGCTTCAAGTTTCTCGATGGCATCACGGCCAGTGATTCCTTGGAGGAGTTTTATGAAACGCTGGCCAAGTTCTTCGCCCACAGGGTACTCGACCGAGGGCGCAAGGGCTTCTTTCGATCTTATCAGCCCCGAAAAGATCGAATCCCTTACATTCGCGGCCGCTTCGATGTCCGAAGGAGCTGCCAGAAACCCTGGGAGGTGAAGCCCGATTGTCAATACGAGGAGCACACCTCCGACGTCGAGGATAACCAGATCCTAGCCTGGACCCTGCGGCGGATTCTTCAAAGCGGGATGTGCACCGAGCGCTCCTTGCCACAGGTTCGAAGAGCCTATCAGTCTCTTCAAGGCTTGGCAACCCCGATTCCATGCAACCCCCATGATTGTATAGGTCGCCTTTACAATCGCCTAAACCAGGACTATCAGCCGATGCACGCCCTATGTCGCTTCTTTTTGGAGCAGAGCGGACCATCTCATCGGATCGGAGATCGGACCATGATACCCTTCCTGGTGGACATGCCCCAGCTTTACGAACTCTTTGTGGCAGAATGGCTGAAGGCTCAAAAGCTGACGGATTTTGTGGTGAAATCTCATGAAGAGGTCGTAATCGGCCAGGAGGGAAGGATCAACTTCAACATCGATCTGGTGATTTACGAGAAGGAGACACAGCAAGCGCGTTTCGTCCTTGACACCAAATACAAAGCACCGGCCCATCCAGGAAACGACGACATCAACCAGGTTGTAACATACGCAACCACCAAGGATTGCCATGAGGCAGTACTGATCTATCCCAAGCCCCTGAACCTGGATGAAAGGATCGGGAAAATAAGGGTTCGTAGTCTGACCTTCTCCTTGGATGGCGACCTCGAAAAGGCTGGCAGCAAGTTTCTGGAAAAACTATTTTCAGGCGAAGATCGGTGAGGCGACACCCCTGGGAATCAGCACCGCCGCGGCCCGCCCCTCTTCTTTCTCCTCTTCTCTGGCTCGCGATCCCGGTAGCGGACATGATGCCAGTTGTCGATCTCCCAGAGGTCCAGGGCCCTCTCCTCCTCCTTGAGGTATCCGCGCGCCCTCTCCATCAGCTCGTCCCA
>DUKF01000094.1:3975-9474 GCA_013329455.1 Methanotrichaceae archaeon
CCGGTCCCGTCGATCATTATCGGCATCAGGCTCACCCTCGTCTCGACGCCGAAGGGCTCTGAGGCCCTGGAGCAGGTCATCAGCATGAAGGTGCAGCCGACGAGGTAGATCCGGTCGACCTGCTCGGATCCGAGGACCTCCCTGAGGGGGTCCTTGGCCCATCGGGCAACGCCAACCGTCTTGTCACCGGATGTGATTATCAGCTGATCGGAGACCTCCTCCAGCCGGTCGAGCCAGAAGAGAAGCTCGCCCCTCAAGGCCTCTGCGATGTAGATCACCCGGTTTCCCGCCTCCTTCAGGGCCCTGGCGAAGGCGTAGCCGGGTCCCGTGCCGAAGCAGCCGCTGACGCAGACGACGGTCCCGAAAAATCCGACCTCGGCGGGCTTACCCAAAGGGCCTGCGAGGTTTGAAAGCCTCTGCCCCACCTCCACGAGGCCGAGCTTCTTTGTGGAGAGGCCCAGCTCCTGAAAGACGAGGGTCACCGTCCCCTTCTCGCGATCCCAGTCGGCGACGCTCATGGGTATCCTCTCCCCCTCCTCGTCGACCCGCAGGATCATGAACTGGCCCGGGCTGATCTTCTCGGCGATATCGGGAGCCCTGATCTCCATCAGCTTGAAGCCGGGCGCGATCGTCTCTTTTCGCACGATCTCGTTTGGGACAGAGCCGACGGACTTTTCGCAAGTGGTTTCTTCCATGAGGGTTCACCCACCAACACGGCGCGGACCGTTCCGAATTCGGGATCGATCCGGGTTATCTTATCGCATCAGGTTTTTCTGCCTCGGAGGTTCAGTCTTGGCGCGTGAAAGAACTTCTGGGGCCTGTCGCAATTGTATCCCCTCAATTTGATGGTTGAAATAGTTACCCCAACCGCCCCTCAATCATTTCACTCATTATTCAAAAAACGCAGCTCAAATAGCTGTTAAATCTGACCAATTTCCTTTGGTGCTCGCTACATGTTAAATTAAGACCAATATTTTTTGAACTCGGCACCATGATGTTGAAACAACGCCCGAAGGGCGAGAGACGATTCGGACCGGGCCCGGTCCTGGAAAAGGTTAATAGCGGTTGAGGGGCTAAGGATTGTGCGTGGGCTCGTAGGGTAGAGGATATCCTAGCGGGCTTCGGAGAGATGTCTCGAAGAAACCCGCTGACCTGGGTTCGACTCCCAGCGGGTCCGTCCACATTTTTTGCTCATTTCGATTCGATTCAATTCAGCATATTCAAAGGACACGTCCAAACTTAGCAGAAAACGCTTTTTGCCATCAGATCCATTAAAAGAGCGGTGGTGAGGGATTGGTTGACCTTCTTGGAAAAAAGAAGCTGGAAGAGGAGATAGAACGTCTGCGGTCCAGGGTGAAGGAGCTGGAGGAGATGAACGGCTCCCTCTCCCTCCAGATCGAAAGGCGCGAGGATAAGATCAGAAAGCTCACGAGCGCCTCCCAGGAGACGAGCCTGGCCCTGAAGGCCGCAGAGCAGAAGATCGCCACCGTCCAGGAGCGGGACGAGGGGAAAGGCGAGATGAGAGAGACCGCAGCAAAAGAGCGAAGCTGCAGCCGCATCCTCAAGCCCAAAGAGATCGAGCATCTCCTCGATCGGCTGGAATCCTGCCGATCCCCACGAGATGAGCTCCTGACGGCCTACATCGCCAGTGGATCGACGGGCGGAGAGAAGCTTCCCCCCGAGGTCGGCGATATGGTGAAGCGGGCTGGCTCAGATCAGGGAGTCGCAGTCTTTTCAGATCCGCTCCTATTCACTCTCGCCCTGGTCCCACCCCTCCCCCTGAAAATGGACGAGGCGAGCTGGGCAGGCACCTTCCGGACAGGTCCATTGAGAGAGATGTTGGACACCCCGGTCCTGGTGGTGGCGGCCCACGCCGGCGAGACCCTCCTGGGGGTGGCCCTGGGCAGGGATGGGTTTGCAGAGCACGCCATCGTCAAAAGCACGGTCAAGGAGAAGCACACCAAGGGCGGCTGGAGCCAGAAGAGGTTCGAGCGGCTGAGGGAAGAGGACATCCGCCAGCACGCAGACCTCGTCAAAGAGAAGCTACCTCAAATCCAGGAAAACTACAGGTCGATCCTCGCCTATGCCGTGGTGAGTGGTGATCCTCTCCTCGTCAAGATGATCGCCCCGGTCCTGGACCTCCCGGTCCTGGAGGCGAAGACCGGCCGGTTCAATCGAAAGAACCCGGACGAGCTGCTGGAGGAGGTTTACGGATTCATCTGTCTCCGCGGATGAGGCTTCCGGGACTTTGGGACACGATGAGGCGAAGGATGATCGGATAGGAGGGTTTGGAGGATGAGAGACTGGGAGAAGGAGAAGACGGCCAGCGACCCCGATACTGAAAGAGAAGAGCTGGAGAAGCTGGCAAAAGATTGGGACTGGCACGTCCGAAGAGCCGTGGCCCTCAACTCCAGCGCGCCCGTCGAGATCTTGCGAGACCTTGCGAATGACAAGGTCCAGTGGGTCCGGGAAGCGGCGGCCGGAAGCCCTCATGCCGACGGGGAGATCCTCGACCACCTATCCGAGGACGGAGACGGCTTCGTCAGGGCGGCCGTCGCCCTCAACCACGCGGCATCCCCCGAGATCCTCTTGGATCTCTCCTGGGACGAGATGATGGACTTCGACTATTCCCTCTCCAAGAACCGGTACATCACCCAGGAGGCGGTGGCCAAGAACCCGAATGCTCCGGAGGAGGTGATCAGGACCCTCTCAGAGCACGGCGACGAGCACGTCCGGGCCGCCGCCGTCTCAAACCCCAACGTTCCCGGGGACGTTCTCTTCAAAAAGAGGATTGATCTCTCATGGGCCGTGAGAACCTCCATCGCCAGAAGCCCTCAAATCTCCGTCGAGATCCTGGACTTTCTCGCCCAGGACAGAATCCAGGACGTGAGAGCGGCCGTCGCCAAAAACCCCCGCACATCGGCCGACTCCCTGGGAGGCCTTGCCATGGGTCGGGATGTGGACATCCGAGTGAAGGTCGCCCAGAACCAGAGCACAGACATCAAGACCCTGGTGGTCCTCTCCCAGGACTGGGCCTGGAAGGTGAGAGAGCAGGTGGCAAAAAATCCGTCCACACCAGAAGATGTCGTGAGAACTCTCGTCGAGGACGTGGATCAGAGCGTGAAGAAGACTGCAAGGGCGAGGCTGGAGGGGTGATCCGATTTGAAGTTCAGACTTATCCTGAGCCCGATTTTGGCCCTAGCCCTGATCCACTTCGGTGAGTAAAAAATATTTTTTTGAGATCGCCCACAGACTCACCCAACCTCCCGTTTCAGCATCAATGTCGCCGCCCCGAAAACGATGACGAAGAACCCGACCAGAAATAGCAGGTCCGGTACCAGGATATCCGATATCCCCGCCCCCTTCAGCATCACAGCTCTGAGGGCGTCGCTGGAGTAGGTGAGCGGGAGGATGTAGGAGATCGGCCGGATGAAGGCCGGTATCGACTGGAGGGGCCACCAGACGCCTGAGAGGACGACCTGCGGCAGGATCACCATCGGTATGAACTGGACCACCTGAAACTCGGTCTTTGCGAAGTTAGAGAAGAAGGCCCCCAGGACCAGAGCTCCCGCTCCAAGAAGGAGGATCACCGCAAAGGCTGTGAGGGGATTTCCGTTCATCGGAACGCCGAAGACGAAGACGACGACGAGAAAGGTGGTCGCCGACTGGAGGAGGGCGAAGAGGCTGAACCCCAGAAGGTAGCCTGCCACCATCTCGGGCCTGCTGAGGGGTGAGACCATGAACTTCTCGAGGGACCCCTGCGTCCGCTCTCTCAGAAAAGAGATGGCTGCGGTGATGAAGGTGAAGAAGAATACCACAAGACCCAGGACCGCGGGGCCGACGGAGTCCATCATTTCCAGGTCGTATCCGTAGACGTAACGCTGGACGATCTCAGGGCCCATCTCAATGTCATCAGCACCTCGGCCAACTCCGCCATCTAAAACTTCGCCGCGTCCCCCCTCCCGGAGGGACTCTGGGGACAGGAGGCCAGCCCTCGACTCGGCCATGATGGAGCTTGTTATCTGGGGGCTCGATCCGTCCAGCAAGATCCGAACCTCCTCTTTTCGGATCACCACGGCCCCGTGGAGCCTCCCCTCGACGATCAGCTTCTCGGCGTCCGATTCTGACCCCAGGTACAGAAGGTCGAAGTCGTCGACGGACTGGAGGTGGACCTTCAAAGCATCCTGGCCACCGAAGTCCACGATCCCGAGGTTTATTCCGCTCATCTCCCCTGAGAGGGCGTAGCCGAAGAGGATCAGCAGGAATATGGGCGCGAATGTGATGAGGCCGATCGTCCTTTTATCCCGCTTCAGCTGGCGGACGACCCTTCTCGCCACCACTAGGACCCTCTTGGCGTCGAGGCTTCTTTCCATCATCTCGACTCATCCTCCGCAAGCCTCAGAAAAGCGTCCCCGATGGAGGGCTCGATGAGCCTGAGATCGAGGGGCACAACCTGATCCAGGACCTCTTTTAGCTGCTGGTGATCTTCGATGGTCACTTGCAACACGTCTTCGACTCTTCGGACGTCAAATCCCCTGGATGAGAGGATGGAGGCTGAAGCTTCGGGATCGTTCACCCAGAGCTTCAAGACAGGCCGAAGGCCCGCAAGCCGCTTCAGCTCTTCGGGGCTTCCCTCCGCCAGCATCTTTCCTGCCCGCATGTACCCGACGATCTTGCACCTCTCGGCCTCGTCCATGAGGTGGGTGGTGATGAGAATCGTCGCACCCTTCTCAGCCAGATCGTCGAAGAACCGCCAGAAAGCCTCCCTGAGGATCGGGTCGATCCCCACCGTTGGCTCGTCCAGAAGTAGGAGGTCCGGCTCGTGGATCAGGGTGCAGGCAAGAGATAGCCTCTGGTACATCCCGCCGCTGAGGTCTCCTGTGATCCTATCGCTGTGCTCCGCAAGGTCCACCATATCCAGAAGCTCCGATATCCTCTCGGACATCCGCACTCCCTCGATCCCGTAGAGGCCAGCGTAAAACTCCATATTCTCCCGGAGGGTGAGGTCTGGATAGAGGGCCTTGTGCTGGGTCATGTAGCCGATCCTGGGGTAGACCCTCCTGACATTGGAGACCGGTTCCCCAAGGACCCGGAGGTCGCCGCCGTCCAGGCGGAGGAGCCCGGCCACGGCCCTGATTAAGGTCGTCTTGCCAGAGCCGTTCGGCCCGAGGAGGCAGTAGGTCGTGCCCCCGGGGATCTTCACCGAGAGGTCGTTCAAGACCCGAAGCTTGCCGAAGCTCTTCTTCAAGCCACTGGCAACGATGCTGTAATCCTCGAAAGAATCAGGGGCTGAATTTTCTCCATCGTTCACGAGCCCGTCCCTCCAGGAAAATCAGCTTGCGCCCCTCTTCCGGCGAAGGGCTACAAGACCCACACCCGCCAGGACCACGAGAATGGCTGCGAAGACGAGAATCCTCGAGCCATCGCCCTCGATCCTGACATAGGCGTGCTCGGTCTCGGTCAGATCGTCACTGTGCGAGTCGGAGAACTCAAAGAGGA
>DUKF01000237.1 GCA_013329455.1 Methanotrichaceae archaeon
ATCACCGACGTCTGCGAACTCGGCCGGTTTATAGGTGTGGTGGAGATGGGCGAGTTTTTGATTCTCGACCCGCCAAGGCCCATCGGCGGAACGGTGAGTCTGACCCGGATTCCAATGCAGGCAGCCCAGCCGCCCGAGAGCGACGAGATAGATCTTGCCGGATACGAGGGCAGATCGATTATGGTATGCGGCCATGAGGACAGCGGTTGGATCTACTCTGCGAAAATAGTCGACCAGGCCAGACCGATCCTCACCGCCGTGGTCGAGAAGGTCTTCGGCCAGGAGTGATGACTGAATCGTCATATGCAGACGAAGATGTGTCTTGTCAGGCTGCGGTGCACCCTCTCGGTGTGGAGTTCAAGAACCTCAAAACCGGCATCTTCAACGAAGTCGCCGACGGGCCGATCGTCGACGTAGATCATCCTTCTGCCGGGGACGAGGACCCTTCGTAGCTCCGCTAGGCTCCCGACAAGAAGCTCGTCTCTGGACCCCGCCTGGATCAGGGCCGACCTGCCGTAAGGTGCGTCTGAGACCGCGCCCTCGACGGATCGATCTTTCAGAGGGAGCCTCATGGCGTCTCCCACCATCAACGTGCAGTCGAGCCCCTCCAGGTTCGACTCTGCGCCCCGGACGATCTCTTCCTGTACGTCAAGTCCCAGGCCCCTGATCCTCACGAGCCCCGCCTCCACCAGGAATCCGGCGGTGCCTGAGAAGGGGTCAAGGAGTCGTTCGCCCTCTCTCACAAGAGATAGATTCACGAGAGCCCGGGACGGCTTGGGCAGCATCGCTCCTGGGTGGAAGAAAGGTTTCAGGTGGGGACGCCTGGCCCGAAACCCGGACCTGTCGGAGCAGGCAACCTCCCGGCCGAGGAATACGCCCTCTTTTGTAACGATCGCCCTGATCTCGATTTTGGGGTCTTTCAGGTCGGCCTTGTATCCCCTTTTCCACAAAACAGATCCCACCATCCTCTCGACCTCGTCGCTCATCAGGGGCAGATCGCCGAGGCGTTTCGCCCTGATCTTGTAGGTCTTGTTTGGAAGGTCGAGGCCTTTTGCGGCATCTGCCACGCCCTCCGGGGTTGGGTCAGACTCGGCCAAGACCTCGACGACCCGGTGGGTCATCGCCATCCTGGATCCGAGAGAAAAGAGGTCGAGGTCCCGGGCCTCGACCACCAGGCAGCGGTCGAGGTCGAAGATGAGCCGAAAATCAGATGAGCAGATCTCCAGGAGCGCCAGGGCCTCGCTTCTGGGGATCGTTTGGTGCTCACCCGAGAGCTCGAAAGCGTATCGAGTTTCCATCTCAGATCCGGGGTTTTTCGAGGTAGCTGTTGACCTTCTTGTAGTCGAACTCCTCGGAATCGAGGACGTTCTCCAGGAAGTTGAAGAGGGTCCTTCGCACTTCACCGCTGAGAAGCGGGTACCAGGTGGGGCTTGCAACGACCATCATCCTGAAGGCGAAGAAGGGTGCGATCACCCTGAGAAGCTCCTCGTCTCCGGTCTTGTCCAGATAGTTCTCAAAGAAGAGCTCGAAGATATCTTTCAGGCTGCCCTCAAGCCTCAAGCTCTTCTGGACCGAGTAGAAGATGTAGTTGGTCGTCATGGCGGTGATGTCGTCGGCGGCCTCGCCCCATTCGCCTCGTGACCTGTCCAGGACTGAAAAGTCGGTTCCCAATCTGAACATCACGTTCCATGGGTGAAAGTCGCCGTGAGACTGGCAGAGCCGGTGGGTCTTGTCCCGAAGTTGCCACCTCCAGTCGACGCACTTCTTCTCGATCGATGAAAGCTCGCCCGGTTCGAGGAACTCCGGGTCCGGTGGGTAGTCGTCGAGGATCCCCATTATGCACTCGCCGTGGCCGACGGTGTCTCTGATCTTTCGCCTGTAAAGGGCCGGAGAGTCCTTCTTTTCGGAGTGGATCTCGGCGAGGTAGGTGGAGAGGACCTCTGCTCGGTCCAGATCCAGATCTTTTGCCCCTTCCTCTTTCACCCGTTCGAGGTCGAAGAAGTACTCTTTTCCCTCGATCTTCTCCATCAGGATGAAGAACTCCGAGGCGTCGCCGCAGGAGCTGATCTTCCCCTCGGGGTTGAAGTAGCCCGCGTCGATCGACCTTGCGTGTTTTGGGAGGCTGGCGAAGGTTGAGTGCTGCCAGAGGAGGACCTGAGCCCGGTCCGAGAAGTGGTCGTGGCCGAACCCCTCCTGGACTCGCATCGTCGAGAGGACCGCGGACTTAGTCTCGCCCCCTGACAGATACTCCAGAAGGACGGGGCTTCCGTAGCCGAAGCCCTTGACGTCTTCAGTGGTGGGAGTGGTGTCTCCAAGGGTGCTCATCCCGATGAGCTCTGCATCGTCTCCCTCGAGGCTACGCAGGTAGGCTTCCACAGCCTCTCTTTTCAGGTCCATGTCCCTTCTCACCTCAGGTTCCCATATCCCAGCTGTGGAGGTACTTGTACTGCTCCGGGGTCAGGGTCTCGATCTCGATTCCCATCGCCTCGAGCTTGAGGGCTGCAACTCTCTTGTCGATCTCCTGGGGGACGGTGTAGACCTTTCTCTCCAGATCCGGACCGTGCTCTGCAATGTAGCGGACGGATAGGGACTGGTTTGCAAAGCTCATGTCCATCACTTCGGGCGGGTGGCCGTAGGCTGCGGCGAGGTTGATCAGCCTTCCTTCGGCGAGGAGGTAGATCCTGCGGCCGTCTTTCATCTTGTACTCCACAACGTTCTCTTGGACCTCGCCCTTCTCCACAGCCATCTCTTCGAGAGACTTGATATCGATCTCGACGTTGAAGTGGCCGCTGTTGCAGACGATCGCCTGGTCTTTCATCAGCTCCATGTGCTCTTTTCTTATGACCGAAATGTCTCCGGTGACGGTGACGAAGAGGTCGCCGATGGGGGATGCCTGGATCATCGGCATCACTCTGAAGCCGTCCATCGCAGCCTCGAGCGCCTTTCGGGGCTCGACCTCGATGACGATGACGTTTGCGCCCATGCCTCTTGCGCGAGCGGCAAGGCCTCTGCCGCACCAGCCGTATCCTCCGATCACGACGTTCTTGCCGGCGAAGAGGAAGTTTGTGGCGTTCATGATCCCGTGGAGGGTGCTCTGGCCGGTTCCGTACCGGTTGTCGAACATCATCTTAGTCTCGGCGTCGTTGACGGCGAGGACCGGGTACATCAGCTCGCCCTCGTCGGCGAGGGCTCGCAGCCTTATGACTCCCGTCGTCGTCTCCTCGCAGCCGCCGAGGATGTCGCCCGCCAGGTCCTTTCGATCCCTGTGGATGGTGGCGATGGTGTCGGCGCCGTCGTCGAGGGTGACGTTTGGACCGATGTCAAGTGCCTTATTGATGCAGTCATAGTACTCCTGGTCGTTTTCGCCGTGGAAGGCGTAGACGTACATCCCCTGCTCTGCGAGAGCGGCTGAGACGTCGTCCTGGGTGCTGAGGGGGTTGGACCCCGCGACTGCGATCTCGGCTCCGCCCGCGGTAAGGGTCGTGAGCAAGTTGGCCGTCTCGACGGTGACGTGGAGGCAGGCCACGACCTTGACGCCCTCAAGGGGCCGTTCTCTCTGGTACTCCTCCCTGATCTTCTGGAGGACTGGCATGCGTCTTCTCGCCCACTCGATCCTTTTTTTGCCCTTCTCGGCGAGCCTTGCGTCCTTGATGACGTTCTCCTTCATAATATCACCTTAATTCTTCTTGAGGTTAGATTTCTCTTCTTGATATCAGTTTATCGCTCTTGAGACGAAGTTCTCTGGAGGTACTTAAAACCGACCGGTCCATCCCACCGGAGACTCCCGTTTACATCGCCGTCGAGGAGATGCAGGAAAACAATCCAGAGATTCCAAAGGAGACTTTCCGCCGGCAACTTCTCAACATCTTCTCTAGCAACCTCTCCTCTAGCAACCTCTATTACTCTCGAATTCCCAAAGGCAGTTCATGAGCTTCGAGGTGACACTTCTTGGAACCGGGGTCGGCATCCCCCATTCGGGCCGGGCCCAGGCAGGTCTCGTGGTCAAGGCCACAGAACCCCTTCTCTTCGACTGCGGCGCGGGAGCCCTTTTAAGGCTGGCAGAAGCTGGCTTCTCCCCCCTGGAGATCGACACTGCCCTTCTCACCCACCTGCACCTGGACCACGTCTCGGACCTTCTCGCCCTCGCCAAGGCCCGCTGGCTGATGGGTGAAAGCAGAATGGAGGTTCGCGGGCCCGATGGGGTCGAGGAGTGGTTCGAGACGGTCCGGGGCCTCTACTCGTACCTGGAGGAGCTGGACGTCTCCTTCACCGTCGTTCGGCCCGGCGACAGGTTCACCCTCAAGGGCCTCGAGATCGAGGCGGGTGAGGCGGTCCACAGCCTTCCTGCCCTCAGCTACAGGATCGAATCCGGCACAAAAGCCGTCGTCTACTCCGGAGATACCGAGCCCTCTGAATTGATGAGGGATCTAGCAAGTGGCGCTGATCTTCTGATCCACGAGTGCTCCTTTCCAGAGCCCTACGTCGTCACCAACCACTCGACGCCGAAGTGGCTAGGAGAGACCTTCCGAGGCGCTGGGATAAAGAGAATAGTTTTGACACACCTCTACCCCCAGACGATTGGCTGTGAGGCAGAGATGGTCCGGGACGTTCTAGTGGGTCTCGGCGACGGCGTCGAAGTCGAGATCGGGCGGGACCTGCAGAAGATCTCAATTTAGATCATAAAAAGCAGAAAAAGGGTTGGAAGTCTAGGCCACGAACTTCTGGTAGCACTCCTCACAGACGGTCTTGCCATCCGCCGTCCTCCCCCTGATCTCCATGAAGGCCTCGCCGCACTCCTGGCACTCGATGGATGGATAGATCCTCGCCTTTCCGGGTGCAGGGATATCGACCTCTCTTACTTCGAGGATCTCCTCGTCGGGAGCGTTGAGGATGTAATCGGTCGCCTCCTCCCGGAGCTTCATGAACTTCTCACTCTCCTCGGGGCTCATATCTCCAGCGAAAAACCTCTTCATGGCGGCGGGATCGGTCTTGGGAAGGACGTCCTTGAAGTAGATCCGGAGGGCCTTGTCGTGGTCTCTTGAGTAGAATGTGTAGACGTGCTTTCCGTGGTCCTTGAAGATGAAGTTCCCTTTCCCGAAGGTACAGCCGAGGAGGTACTGGATGGCGTCGACGCTACAGGAGCTGTTCTCGACGATCGCCACCAGCTCCTCGTCTTCGGACCTGTTGTAATGGTTCTTGACGTACTTGGCCACCCGATAGCCGATTGCGATGCCCGGGCAGGAGTGACCGTGAAATTTAACCACTTCGTTGAAATCGTCGTCCAATTTCCTCACCTTGGTCTGAATTCGCTGCATCTGGTTATGTCCTGATACTACTTATATCATATTCCATCACATTCTAGTCTCGGGTTCTCCTACTCGCTCTCGTCCGTTTTTCCCATTTTTCCACTTATTGTATCTCATTCATGGGCCTCCTCTGGGATCTCCCGAGCGAGGCCAAGAGCTGTCCTGGTGGCGATGGGGCCTGCAAGCTCGAAGACGACGGTGGTGGCGACGATGGTGCCGAAGATCATCTCGCCGACGACGGGAAACTGCTCTCTCGCCATGAGGGCGAGGCCTAGGGCGACCCCTGCTTGGGGGATAAGACCGAGGCCGATGTACTTCTTGACGGCAGTGCCCATCCCGCCGGGGGCTGAAGCTCCGATGTACGCGCCCAGGAGCTTTCCCACCACCCTGAAGATTATGTAAACGAGCCCGAGAAGCCCGATCTCTCGAAGGAGGCCGATCTCCAGAAGGGCTCCCGCAAGGACGAAGAATATTAGGTAGAGGGGGGTGTCGAGCGGCTCGATCGCTTCAAAGAACCGGCACCCTTCAGAGCCTATGTTGACCAGGACCACGCCCAGGGCGAGGCACGCGAGGAGTACCGAGTGACCGATGGTGTTCGCGGCTCCCACGGTGAGGAGGATTATGCCCAGGGTGAATATCTCCAGGTCCGAGGGGTCTTTTACCCTCGAGTAGTAGTGGTGCAAAAGCCAGGCGAAGGCCGCTCCGAGGATGAGGGAGAAAGCGATATCGAAGATGGCCATACCCACCTCGGCCAATATTTCGAGATGGTTCGCCACGCCCGAGGCGATGGTCTTTGCCACCACCATCGAGACCGCAAAGATCATCAGGGACCAAGCGTCGTCCAGAGCCACCACCCCGAGGAGGGTGTCTGTCAGCGGCCCTTTTGACCTCGTCTCATCGACCACCATAACGGTGGCTGCGGGCGCCGTGGCCGAGGCGATCGCTCCAAAGAGGATGGCGACGTGGAGCGGCACTCCCAAAAGGAGGTGAAGTGCCGCCGTCACCAGCACCATTGCTCCCAGGGCCTCCATCACCGATATCCGAACGACCGTCTTGCCAGTCTTTCCGAAGGTCTGGATGTGAAAATTCCGGCCGATGCCAAAGGCGATCAAGCCCAAAACCACGTCCGAGATGAAACCCGATGCAGCGAGGATACCCTCTGGCATCACCTCGAGGCCCGAGGGACCTATGACGATCCCGACCAGGATGTAGGAGGTGACTGCTGGGATCTTCGCGGTTCTGAAGAGTTTGGCGGTGAGAAAACCCGCGAGGATGATGAGGCTCAAGCCCAGCTCTGCGTTCGTTTCGATCACCGCCTAGGAATGAAGATGGGATTAAAAGATGATAGAAATCAAAAAAGGAAACGGAGAAGAGTTATGTGAGGCGCAAGCCACAAATCGCCGGTCTTTTATCCGACGCCCCTTTTACGGGGACTGCCGACCTTCATGGTTAGGGTCTTCTGCTCGCGCCCCAACTACTATTGTCATCTTAAACTATTTAAGTTTTCCGCCAGAC
>DUKF01000220.1 GCA_013329455.1 Methanotrichaceae archaeon
GCGTACGCCAACAGGCCCGTCACGATGAACTTCTTTCGTCCCGACTCGTCGGAGAGCCTTCCGACGATGGGCATGAATATCGCCCGACCGGCAGCAAACCCCGAAAAGATCATGCCGATCCAAAGACCCGACGCACCGAGGTTCTCGGCGTAGATGGGCAATAGCGGTCCCACTATGCCTAGACCCAGCATTGCGGCGAAGACCGAGATGAACAAGACGTCAAAGAGCCGTTTCTCTGCTTTCATAAGGTGCGATCCTCAAATTCAAGGTTCTTTGCCGCTTTATGGCTGGAGACGGCCGTTCGTCCAGATCTGATCAGAATGCAGCCCCTCTCAACAGGTTTCCGACGTAAATCCGGACCCAGATGTACCCGACGGCATCTCCGAGAAGATTGCCGGCGACCATCCCCCACCAGACACCGGGAAGGCCCCACCCAAGGCCGATCGCAAAGAGCGTCACCAATAGGATGTTGAAGACGACCGTTCGCAAGACCGAGATGGCGAGAGCCGTCTTTCCCCTTCCCACCCCTTGAAAGACCGCGGCCGCGAAGATCCCAAGCGGTATGGCGGGGTAGAAAAAGCACATGACGTGCAGAAATGTGATGATCTCCGGCGCAAGGCTGGCTGAGGCATCGGAGTAGGAGAAGATGGCAGCGATCTGGGGCGCGAAAAAGTAAGTTGCTCCCGAAAGGAGGAGGGCGACCAATAGTCCCGTTTTCACCGAGTAGAGGTGCGCAACTTCGATCTTCTCAAACGCTTTGGCGCCGAAAGCCGCCCCCGAAACCGAGATCACCGCTGTGCTCATCGCGATCAATGGCGTCATGCCGATGTTCACAACTCGCATCCCAACGGAACAGATGGCAACTCCATCGGTCGAAGATACCGCAACGATGATGAAGTTGATAACGATCCCCATGAGCGCGATCGAGACGAACTCGAAGCTCGCCGGAACTCCGACCTGCAAGATTTCACGGGCGATGTCACCATCGCGAGAAAAAATGTGCGCATTGAGCGAAACGTAGGTGTCCTTTTTTATGACCATCCAGCGGAACATCACCGCCGATGAGAAGGCTATCGACAGCACTGTCGCCCAGGCAGCGCCTTTGATCCCCCAGTCGAAGGTGTATATGAAGATCGGATCGAGGATGATGTTGATGAGGCTTGCACCACCCATGGCGTACATCGCCCTTTTTGCATCTCCCTCGCCCCTGAGGATGGCGTATGCGATGTTGGCGAAGAGGATGAAGATGGTGCCGGCAAAGATGACCTTAGCGTACTCTGCCGCAAGGGGTGCAGCAGAGCCCGCCCCGAGGAGGACGAAGAGCCTGTCCGATGAGAGGTAGAGGGAGAACGTGAAGACGACTGCGGCGACGGCCATTATCACCATCGTATGCTGCGCAACGCTCTCGGCGCCAGTCTTGTCCTTGGCTCCGATCCTCCGGGATATCGCCGACCCCCCGCCGACTCCAAGGCCGTTTGCGATCCCCAGGGAGATGAAGTAGAAAGGAAAGACGAACCCGATGGCTGCAAGGGCGTCGCTCCCAAGTCCCGCAACCCAGAAGGCGTCGACTATGTTGTAGAGGGAGAGGAGCAACATCGAGACGACCATCGGAGCCGAGAGCTTCAAAATGGCGGACTTCGGATCGCCAAGAAGGGTCTCGACCCCCTTCGTCTGCCCGCCCACGTCGAGAGTTCCAGTTTCGAGAGATCCAACGTTGAGGGCGTCAGCTTCCGGCCGTCCTTCTCTTCGGCACCCCCTCCCGATCACTTCTCGCCCGCCTCGCGGATCTCAACCTCGCGCTTGAGGATCTCGATCAGCTCGCTAATGGAAAAACGGTCCAAAAGATCAGCGAGCCTCTGAGCCTTGGTGCAGTCCTCTCTGAAGGTGGCAAATCCGAGGCGGAGACGATCAATCTCTTCGCTCGACTCTGCTTTCTCCAGAAGCTCCAACGCTTTGTTGACTCCTGCTAAGAGGATCTGCATGATCTGCCTGAAGTTCTCGTTGTGGGCCTTTGTGCCCTCATCTATGCTCGTTATGGTGGCATAGTAGTGCTTTTTGTCCCCTGGCTTTCTCACCCGCCGGACGATGCTCATCCTCTCAAGCTGGGCCATGTTGGTGCTGACGGTGGACTTACTGTACCCGGTCACCTCCACCAGCTCGTCCATGGAGAGAGGACCGTCTGCCAGAATCAGAGATCCCCTGAGAGCGCCGGCAGCATCGCTGTACCCCATCATGTTCGCCACCTGGATGCTGGCGTCTACCATGCACCTTTTCGCGGCCTCCTCGGGTGGAATTTCTTCCAGTCTCATCGAGAGTGGGTCTGCCACAACCTTTAAGTACATTTCGTATCATCCGAAACCCTCGAAGTTTCAGAATATTCCGAACTATTAGAACGAACTTCTGAAGGTGTTGGTCACGAGCAAGGGAGAGAAGCTGGGCAAATGGATCGAGGCAAATCCGATCATCATCCTGACGATAGCGGCGCTTTTGACGGTGGGGTCGATCCACTTCGCCCAGAACATCACAATGGAGACAGAGACGGAGACCTTCGTCGACGAGAACTCCAGGCTTTACGTGGAGTTCGACCACCTCTACAACGACAGGTTCGGGACCGAATCGATCGTGGTCCTGGTGGAAGGGGATGCGGTCACAAAGCCCGAATCCCTGAAGGCGATGGACCGCTTAACCCGCCAGATGGAGACGGTGGAGAACGTCCTTGGAACCATCAGCATAGCAGAGATGGTGATGGACGCTGAGGCTCAGGAGACGGGCGTTCGGAAAGTTCCCGACTCACAGGCAAGGGTGGACGAGATTCTGGAGGAACTTGAGAAAACGAATCCTGGAATGCTCCACGCGATCCTCCCCGACCGGGGACATACCATAATATCGATCGAGCTTCCCACTTACATATCTCAGGAGAGCATAAAGGCCGTTCTTCCGGAAGCCTACTCCGCCGTGGAGATGGCGGAATTTCCCGCCGGAGCCGACACCATCGTGACTGGCGAAATCGCCCTCAGAAACGATATCGAGCGGGAGATGAACACCTCCATGGGAACGCTCCTCATGATCTCTGGACTTTTGATGGTGGTGGCCCTCTTCCTCGTCTTCAGACACGTTCACCTTCCTCTTCTGCCGCTTCCCATCGTCTTTCTGGGGATAATCTGGACCTTCGGGATGATGGG
>DUKF01000085.1 GCA_013329455.1 Methanotrichaceae archaeon
CTTATCGGCCCTCTTTTGGCCCTTGCAGGCTCTCAGGTCAAGCCTTGATATACCTGTTCTTGAAGTAGGAGTACCCGCCCAGAGCCTTTCTGATCGTCTCCGTAGCCTTCTTCTTCTCCGTTTCGTCAACGCAGCATCTGGACGCCATCTCACCGAGACGTTCCTCTGGGTCGTAGTTGAAGAACCGGAGGAGCTTCTCGCAACGGTCCCCCTCGACTATCTTTGATATCCGCCAGCCGCCGTCCTCCACGGTGACGTGAACCTCGTTCACGCAGCCGAGAAGGTTGTGAAAGTCTCCCAGGGTGTCTTGGTACGCACCCAGGAGGAAAGTGCCCAGGTAGTAGTCCTCGTCGTCCAACAGATCGTGGAGGGCGAGAAAGTCGCTGTTCTCCCCGGCAAAGCTCCTGATCTCGCCGTCGGAGTCGCAGGTGATGTCTGCGATAGTCCCTCTCACCATCGGCTCTTCGTCGAGCCTGTGAAGCGGCATCGTCGGAAAGATCTGCTGGACCCCCCACATGTCAGGGACCGACTGGAAGAGGGAGAAGTTTCCGATGTACTTCTTGCTCAAAAGCTTCTTTAGGCTCTCGAACTCCTCGGAATCGTTCTCGTCGGCCTTGGCGAACTGAGCCGCATTCTGGCAGACCTTCCAGAAGAGGAGGTCGCCCTTCGACCTCTCCTCAAGACCGATGTTCCCCAGGTTGAAGGCGTCGAAGAGCTCCTCTCGATAGTGAAGGGCGTCGTGATAGAACTCAGCATAGTTCTCAAGGTCCATTTTCTCTAGGGCCTGGCGCATGTCCTCTATCTGGACTGGATCGTCTTCCGCGAGCCTGACTTCGTCCCCCTCCTTGGAGTTCTTCTTTCCGATCACCTTGAAGGCTAGAAAAGAGTGGTAGGCGGCGATCGCCCGGCCGCTCTCGGATACGATCGTCGGGCAGGGCACCTCTTCCTCGTCGCAGGTCCTCTGGAGAGTGTAGACGACGTCGTTGGAGTACTCCTGGAGAGTGTAGTTGGCGCTGGCAGGGGTTGGGGTCTTCGAGCCGTCGTAGTCGACACTGAGCCCTCCGCCAACGTTGAAGTACTCGACCTCGGCCACCTTTCTCACCTTGGCGTAGATCCTGGCGGCCTCGTTCATGGCGATCTTGATCTTCCTGATGTCCGTTATCTGGGAGCCTATGTGAAAATGGAGCATCTTCAGGCAGTCGATCATGCCGTTCTCTGAAAGAATCCGGATCGACTCCAAGATCTCAGCGGTGGATAGGCCGAACTTGGACAATTCTCCTCCAGACTCCTCCCATCGGCCGCTGCCTCTCGAGAATAACTTCGTTCGAAGGCCGAGCATCGGCTTTGCACCCAGCTCTTTCGAACATCTGAGAATATCGAATATCTCTTCGAAGATGTCGATGACGATGACGATGTTGCTAGCCTCCCCGAACTTGAGTGCGAGCCTGAGGTAGTCCTGGTCCTTGTAGCCGTTGCAGACGATCAGGGCATCGGGACCCAGGCCCAGAGAGAGTGCTGCCAGAAGTTCGGCCTTCGTTCCGACCTCCAAGCCGACGTTCAGCTTCTTTCCGCCCTCGACGATATACTCAACCACCTCTTTTCTCTGGTTCACCTTCATGGGGAAGACGAGCCTGTACCCGCCCCGATACTCCAGCTCCTCCATCGAGGCGATGAAGGCTCCGTTGATCTCCTCGAGCCGGTCCTCGATGATCTGGGGGAACCTGAAGAGGATAGGGAACTGGGCCACCTTGGACTCGTTGATCCTGTCGACGATCTCTATCACGTCGACCTTTCCTCCGGCCTCTTTTCTTGGAGATACCACGAGATTTCCGCGTTCGTTTATGGTGAAGTACCCGTTACCCCAGCCGTCCACGCCGTAGAGGTTCACGGCGTCGTCAATCGTCCACATCTACCCTCCTCCTGCAGATCTCGATCCTTCTGAACTGCCCCCATCTGATCTCGCCTTCCATTTTGAGCCCGTTAGAACCGCTAAATTTCGTCATGGCGTCATCAAACCCCTTTGAACCGCATCGCCCGAAACCCCAGTTCGGGAGTCGTCCGTTGATATCTGAACTTGAGCTTGGCATTGAGGGCGATCACGGTATATATAACTTAGATATCGGCTTTTTTTATAAAATAAATAGCAGGTCTGTGATAACGTTTATTAGTCCAAGGGACGTCTCCACTGCGACGTGATGGAAATGACGGGTAATGATCACGACGATCGTTCCTGCGACCTCGAGAACCTCGCCACCACCATGGGGATGGAGGGCCGGAGCGTGTACAAGCTCGCAAGGGACATGGCAAAGCTCGGGTTTCAGGCTGGCCAGCTCGGCCGCTCGGTGGAGGCCTGGCAGAAGATGCTCACCGAGGAGGAGATCACCATCTTCCTGGGCCTTGCTGGAGCGATGGTCCCTGCGGGCCTCCGGAAGCTCATCTCCCACATGATCTCCGAGAGGATGGTGGACTGCGTCGTCAGCACCGGAGCGAACCTCTTCCACGACCTCTGTGAGGGCCTGGGGGTCGTCCACTACCGGGGCGATCCCTGCGCCGACGACGCAGCTCTCAGGGAGGAGGGGATCGATCGGATATTCGACGTATACGTCTCCGAGGCGGGCCTGCAGAGTGGCGATCGATACATTGCCGAATTTGTCAAGACCCTGGATCCCAGCCAAACTTATTCCTCAAGAGAGCTGATGGAGATGCTGGGCCAAAATATGCCGGCCCACACCCTCCTTGGCAGCGCCAGCCGAGCCGGAGTTCCGATTTTCGTTCCGGCCCTCTCCGACAGCTCCATCGGGATCGGGATGGTCCTCGCCTGGAGGGAGGGGCATCGAATCGTCGTCGACCAGATCAGGGACGTCGACGAGATAAGCCAGATCACAGAAAAGTCCTCTCAGACAGGCGTCGTCTTCGTGGGCGGAGGCGTCCCGAAGAACTTCATCCAGCAGACGAAGGTGGTGGCGGACCTCTGCGGCAAGTACCGCGGCGGCCACAACTACGCCATCCAGTACACGATCGACCCGCCCCATTTCGGGGGCCTATCAGGCTGCACCTTCAGCGAGGGGGTCTCCTGGGGCAAAATCTCGAAAGAAGCGAGGATGATCCAGGTCTTCGTCGACGCGACGATCGCTTTGCCCATAGTCGTCCACGCCTTGGACGAGAGCGGGACCAGGCGGAAGACCCCACCACGTTACGCCTGGAACGAGGGCGAGCTCTCCCTCGCCTACGAGGAGAGGAGATGAAAAGAAATTAAAAGAGAAGAGGACGGACGAAACCGAAACCAGAAGATAATTAAAAAAAGAGGAGGGACGAGGCGCTCAAAGGCCCGTCGCGCTGGCAAGCTCCAGGCTGTCGGCGCGGTCGCTGTTCCCCTCCACCAGCACCACCCGGTTGCCGTCGTTCCAGATGTAGATGTATTTCAGCTCTTTTCCGACAGAGTCCCTGATCTCGGTGACCTGGCGGCCGTTAATGACGACGGTGCTGAATCTGTCCACTCCAACGAAGGGTGGATTTTTAAATTTTGACTGGGCGACGTAGTTGGAGACGGCGGCCTCTGCTTTCTGTTCACTCTCGCAATCGATCACCGTAATTCTCGCGTCGTAGTCCTTGCCCATCTCGCCCCACCGATACTTGCCCACGGTGGCCTTGACCTGACCGATATCCTCATCTCCCCTGAAATCGGCGATCTCATCCTCCATGTTTATGCCCGGAGTCGAATCGTCGATGACAGCGATGAGCGAAAAGCCCTCGGGCAGGTTTTCGGTGGGCACCCCTGTCTCTTCGCCGCTTGCCTTCTCTGAACTTAAGCAGCCGGCGTTGAGAACCGTTCCGGCGATGAGCAGCATGCAAACCGCGTACTTCAGGTTCATGAGAGCTAGAAAACCGGTTAAAGCCAGATAAAGGCTTTGCTGAAACTTGAGGATGCGCCTTTTTTAAGATCTCGGGTTATTCACCCGGAAAAGTATTTATCATCTCGACGCCAGCAAACTTGGCATCTCCCTCGAACACTACATTTGCAAGGAAGCTTCGGCCCGGAAAGGTGGCCAGAAGAAAGTCGGCATCCTCCGAGAAGCGGGACCCATAGAAGTTCGTCCACCTCCCGAACTCGGCGTCCTCGAAGTGGGCGTTCCCGAGGAAACTTGCGCCGTCGAAGAGGACGTACTCCTTGGAGAACCGCGTGAAGTTGAAGTCAGATACCCCACAAAAGACGGCGTTCGAAAAGTAGGCATCACGGCCGAACCTGGCTCCGCGAAACCTCGCATCTTTGCTGAAGACGGCCGAGTCGAAGAAGACCGTATCCTCGAAGGTGGCGAAGGAGAAGTCGGCCGAGTCGTTGAACCGAGCCGAGCTGAGAAGGGTCATGCTCTCGAAGGTCGTCTCTTCGAAGCTGACGGGCGCAACGAAGGTCGCGTTCTCCATGCGGACGAGATCCTGGATCTCGCAGTTGACGATCGTTATGGGAGACTGGACCGGACCGTCCAGCTCCCGTAAATCGAGGACCCCCACGATTCTCACGTGGCGCCGCTCGACAGCCTTTCCATCCCTCATCTCAGACAGTATATCGAAGGCTTTGACCTCTTCCAGATCCTCCTTTGCCGATCCCAGGTCTGAAAGAAGGCCGCCTCCGAGGGCGACGATCGCCATAAGCGCTATCAGCGCGAAAACTCGGCAGAGCATGAAACCTCTGAATAGAGCCAGGGATCACGCTCTCTGGGCCATGCTCGAATACTCCATTGCGTACTGGTTGTTGGGGTCGAGGGTGGCGAGGATCGCATCAAACTCCCCTCTCGCCTCTAGATGGCTCCCGTTCCAGTAATGCTCAAAGCCCTTCTCGAAGGCTTTGGTCGTTTTGCTCGGGGTCGTGTCGATGTTCAGCTCCGAGATGAAGCTCTTGGCGACATTTATCGGGATCAGGAAGTTATAGCCCTGAACGTCGATCCAGTCTCCGGAGACGAGTGTCTCTCCCGAGCCGAAGGTCGCGATCCCGATCACCTCGCCATCCTCGTTGAAGGCAGGTCCGCCGCTGTTTCCGTGATAGATTGCGGCGTCGGTCTGGAAGACCTCTGACCTGTCAGGCAGCCACTTCTTCGCGCTTATGATCCCTGAGGTGACCGAAGGGACGTAGTCGGTCTCCCAGGATAACTCCGAGTTCTGCCAGGAGGTGGTGACCCCCGGATACCCGATCACCACGACCTTGTCACCCACCTCGACATCATTTGAGTCCCCAAGAGTCGCTGTCGGCAACTCGTCGGAGCTTTCGATCTTTATGATCGCAAGGTCCTTTCCCGACCTGTATTTGTAGTCGCCAGAGCCAAACCACATCTCCTGGGGGCTGATCTTCCTGATCTCAGCGGGATACCCCGCAGGCGACCGATCCAGGCTGCTGGGGCTCCCGAAATATACGAAGATCTCTTGCATGCTGTCGAGGTCGTAAGAGAGGAGGAGGTTGTATATCTCCAAAAGATCCTCCTCGGTCGCTGGATACGGATCATCGCCGTTGGCGACGAAGATCGCCGGCCATTCTTCCACCGCCCATTCCAGGGCCTGGAGGGCGAAGTCCGCCTTCAGCTCCACCTCAGTCTCCTGAACGACGTGGGCGTTGGTCACTATGTAGCCGTCAGAGCTCACCACAAACCCCGACCCGAAAAAACCTGTGGAAAACTGAGGGATCGCCAACTCGACCTCGAAATCGTGATCATCCGAAGATAGGTAGACCGTCGACTTTCCTTCGTCGTTTATCAGGTTGCCAGCGTATTCCGTGGTTATCATAATCACGGCCGGTCGGCCCAAATAGCTCACCCGCTTTTCAACGGAGAGCTCGTCGCTTGCGCCGACGGTGGTGATAATCAATCCAGCAAAGAAGAGCGAATAAATGATCTTCAACGGGATATGGGTTTTCTTGGACGCCATAATCGACCCTCAGATCTGATCGGGTCTTCGAGGTCTTTAATTTTTCCGGCCGAAGATCTCAGTACGGCGATATAAACGAAGCATCAACCTAAAATATTCAACCCAAAAAAAAAGCTAGCTGGCTCCTAAACCTGCTCTAGTAACGCCTTCTGGATGGAAATGTTAACCTCGACGATCCTGCCAGAGACCTCTTTCGTCCTGCCTAATATGTCCTCCATCAGGATCTTGTCTCCTTTGGTGGAGAGGACGACCACGCCCTCCATCAGGATCTCGCTCTCGCCTTTCATGTAAACTGAAAGCTCGCACATAATAATCGTTCCCTCGAAAAATCCTGGTTATCTCGAAAATTTAAGTAGCAGGCGGACCCGGTGGGATTCGAACCCACGACCCCCGGGTTAGAAGCCCGGTGCTATATCCTGGCTAAGCCACGGGCCCGCTACATGACTGTGATTTGATTCTTAAGCTGCCTCTGGAACCTTCTGGCCCAGGGACTGCTGAAGCTGTTCTTGGAGTTGAGTGAACCGCTTCTGAATCCGCTCTTCCTGAGTTGTGAGGGTCTTCAGTCGCAGGTTGAGGACTTCCTTCTTGTCCTTGAACTCTTCGATCAGCTTGGCCCGTTCGGCCTTGAAGAGTACCTCACCTACGCTCTTATAAATAACCGCACCCTCGTCGCTGGCTTCCAGCTCCTTGACCGCGGATTCTGTCTCTCTGATGACCATCTCTATCTGGCTTTTCTGACTCAGCAGCGCCTGAGCCTGCTGCTGGAGCTGCTGAAGCTGTGCTATCTGATTCTGTACCTGGGGTGGCAATTCGGTGCTCATACCTTCACCATTTCCATTGCTATCTTGACCAATCTGATCCACGTGTTCAGGGCGGCCCTGAGGGAGACGACGTCCTCGCTCTCGACACAAAGACGGATCCCCTTCTCACAGGTTTCGAGCCGGATCTCGCTCCTCTGGACCAAATCCAGTGCCTCAGGAGCCAGGGCCTCACGGACCTTTTCCGGGTCTTCAACCTCGAATACGAGATCTGCGCTTCCTCTCATATATTCAGCCCGAGTATCAAGTCTTCGCCGTTGACGAAATCGATCCTATCGTCTCCGACCCTGATCACCCTTCCGGCCGCGCCCTCGGGCGCCCAGTCGAGACCAAAGAACTCTGCGACTTCGCGGGCGGCCTTTCCGGTGCCCACCACAACGGGCCTGCTCATCTTCAGCCTCTTCGATTCGCCTTCGTTAGAGAGCCTGAAGCGAAAGACCTTCTCCTCACCACAAGACCTTCTGGCAAGGCCCGTGGGGTTCCCGTGCCCCTCGACGACCACCATCCAGACTTCACTCTCGTCATCGAGGCCGGACTTGCCGCGAGTCATGTAGTCCGCACCCAGAAAGCTCGCCAGGATTCTGGCGATCCTTCTCGCCCTGGGTGAGGGCTTTCTCGATGTGGTGAACCGCATCAGACCGCTTTCATCCTCTTGACGGTGGTGGGCCTCTCCTTCATGAGGATCCGATGGCCGCAGTAGGGACACCTGATGCCGCTGTACTCGTAGTCAACTTCCACGGTCTTCTTGCATCTGGTGCACCTATAGGCCATTTTACTCAGCCTCCACAGCCCTCTTGACAGACCTGGCCACGGACTGTCCGACGGAGGTTACGGGTATGTAGGTTCCTCCAGCGAAGGTGTGACCGCACTTGGTGCACCTCCAGATGCCGGTTCCTTCCCTCTTCACCTGCATCCGCCCACAGACAGGACAGTCGTATCTCTTCTTGCTCCTCTCCTCGATATCTGCGACCAGCTTTCGGATCTTTCTTCCGTACCTCGGCCCAAACCTTCCAGCGGACCGGGTCTTCCTGCCTTTCTTGAACTTCTTGACCATGATTTATACTTCCAGAAACTTCTCCCGGATCTCCTTAGCCCTCTCACATGCTATATCAACGATGCGGTAGATGTGATCCTGGCTTATAAATCCGGGGCCCCTCTTCTGCATTCCGCACACAGACCCGTCGGCGGTCGTTATAACCGTGAGCTTCGTGTCGGCCACCGACTCCTCGTCGGTGTCGGGATCGAACATGATAGCATCACCGAACTCGACGGCTGTCGTGGCCACTGGCACGTCCTTCACCGGCAGAGGATAGTCCTCGCCGAGGCCGTACTGCTCGGCTGGAACCTTTGCTGTCATCAAAGCCGCGATCGCCCCAAGGCTCGAGGCGTCCATGAGATTTCCGCAGTCGTCGAGGATGTGAACGTCT